>CAMLNW010000306.1 GCA_946481495.1 uncultured Actinomycetes bacterium | reverse complement strand
CGTCGACCGTCATGGGCTGCCGATCAACGACGCGCTCTTCTACGACCGCACCGCGACCAGCATCGCCGACGGCGACGGCTTCTCCTGGCTCGCCGCGCCGACCTCGCGCTGGCCGCCGGTCTACCCGGGGCTGCTGGCCGCCGCCTACTGGCTCTTCGGATCGAGCACTACGACGGGCGAGCTGCTCAACGCCGTCGTCGGCGCGGCGGCCGTGCCGCTCGTCTACCTCTGCGCGCTGCGGATGTTCCGCCGGCGCGAGGCGATCACCGCCGGTGTCCTGCTGGCTGTCTTCCCCGGCCAGATCTTCTTCACCGACGTCCTGCTCGCCGAGACGCTCTACACGACGTTGCTACTTGCCGTGTTGACGCTCTGTCTGTGGCTGCCGCGCGAGCGTTGGTGGGCTGTCGCGGCTGTCGGCCTGACGATCGGCATCGCCGCGGAGACGCGTGCCGAGGGTTTGTTCCTGCTGATCCTGCCGCTCGCGATCTGGTGGCGCCCGTCACTGCGGCAGGTCGCGCTGCTCTGCGTCGGCGTAGCGATCGTCGTCGGAGCCTGGACCGCGCGCAACGCGATCGAGATGGACGCCTTCGTCCCGATCTCGACGAATGGCTCGCAAACCTTCTGGTCGGGCCACAACCCCGCTGCCTACGGCGGCCCGACTTACTCGCTCGGACGGCAGGCGGCGATTCGCCCGCCAGCTCGGTCGCCACAGGACGAGGAGCTCGAGACCTCGCGCCGGCTGCGTCGCGAGGCGGTCGACTGGATGCTCGCCAACCCGGGCGAGGAGCTGCTGCTCGTGCCGCGCAAGCTCGGCTGGCTGCTGCGCGGCGACTCGTTGGCGCTCTTCCAGTGGGTCCAGCCGGGCGGACCTGGCGAGCCCGACGCGATCTCGAACAACCTCGCGGTGCCGCTCGGCAACCTCGCTGACCTCTTCTTCTATGGCCTGCTCACGCTGACCCTGATCGCAGGCTTCGTCGCCTGGCGGTCGCGCCCGCTCTCCCCGCCCGAGCGGGCATTGTGGATCCTGCTCGGCGCCTCGCTCGTCCTCTACGGCTTCGTGCTCTACGGCAACTACCGCTACCGGATGCCGCTAGAGCCGGTGATGATCCTGCTGACTGTTCCCGTCCTCCTACGGTCTATCCTGCGAACGCAGTGGACGAGCGCTCACTCACCGAGCGCCTGATCACCTACGACACGGCGACCATCGAGGGCATGCACGCGGCGGCGGCCTTCGTCAAGGGCTGGCTGGAGTCCCACGACGTCGAGGTGAACGGCGAGCAGCACAACGGACGCCCAGTGCTGGCGGCGACCGTCGGCGCGGCGAGCGGTCCGACCGTCGTGCTGCACGGCCACATCGACGTCGTGCCCGGCGACGCCGGCCAGTTCACGCCGCGCGTCGACGGCGACCGCCTCTACGGCCGCGGCGCCTACGACATGAAGGGCGGCCTCGCGGCGATGATGGTCGCCACCTGCCGGCTCGCCGCCCAGGACGCGGTCAAGGTCCACTTCGTCTGCGTATCCGACGAGGAGACAAGCGAGGAGGACGGGATCCGCGCCTCCGACCACATCGTCCGGCAGGGCTACACCGGCGACTTCGCGATCACCGGCGAGCCGACCAACCTGCACATCGGAATCCAGGCGAAGGGCGTGCTGGCAATTCGGATCGAGGTTCATGGCCGCTCGGCCCATGGCTCGACGCCCTGGCTCGGCGACAACGCGGTGCTGAAGGCCGTCGACGTCTTCCGCGGAATCGAGACGCTGCCCTTCACGCGCGAGTCCTCCGACATGTTCGACCGACCGTCGATCAGCCTCGGTCGGATCCTCGGCGGCGACGCGATCAACCGCGTTCCCGACCACTGCGCGATCGACGTCGACATCCGCTACCTGCCGGGCCAGGACGCCGACGAGATCCTCGCCGGGATCGGCGCGCTCGATGGCGCCGAGGTCACGCACGTCTTCCACCGCGAGCCGATCGTCGTCGAGCGCGAGAACCCCTACGTCCAGCTGCTCGCCGAGTCCGTCCTGAACGTAACGACGCTCGAGGAGAGCATCGCCGTCGGTCGCGACGGCACCTCCGACGTCATCTCCTTCATCAAGGCCGGCACCCCCGGCGTCGAGTTCGGGCCGGCGGGAGAGGGCCACCACGGCCCCGAGGAGTGGGTCTCGATCGACTCGCTCGGCCGCTACCGTGACGCGCTCGTCCAGTTCGTCGAGTCGATCCCTCAACATGGGCGGCTGGCCGACTTGAGGATCGCTTGACCCCTTTCGACGACAGCAACCGCCCCGGCCTCTGGAAGAAGCTGCTGCTCGGCGCCTTCCTGGTGATCTTCGCCGCGGCATCCGCAACGTCGGTCGCCGCCTTCCGCGAGATCGACAAGGTCGTCGACGCGCTCGACCAGAACGAGGATCTCAAGCTCGGCAACCAGCTCGCCAAGAGCGATCCCGGCAAGCCGCAGACGATCCTGCTGCTCGGCTCCGACCGCCGTCCCGACGACGCCACCGACGGCGGCGCCGGAACCGGAGCGCGCTCCGACACAATCATCCTCGTCCG
>CAMLNW010000305.1 GCA_946481495.1 uncultured Actinomycetes bacterium | reverse complement strand
GAGCAGACAGGCGGAACCGAGTCCCGCCACGTCAGGTGCTCTGCTCGTCCTTGGTGAACTTCGAGGGGCACTTGGTGATCAGCGAGTCGCGCTCGGCGACGAAGGTGCCCTGCTTCAGCTCCCCGGAGACGATCACCTCACGCCCCTCGCGGAACGGGTCCGGCACGACGCCGGAGTAGGTCACCGGCAGCGACTCATGGCCGTCGCGGTCGCGGATCCGGAAGGTCAGCTGGTCGCCGTCCTTGTCGACCGAGTCGTTAACGACCTTGCCGGTCAGCTCATAGGAGCGACCGGGCTCGGCGCCGGCGATCAGCTCGGACGGCTCCTTCGCTTGCGTCGAGGCGCTGAAGCTCGTGTAGACGAGCGCGCCGGCCAACAGGACGGCGGCAGTCAGCGCCACGAGCAGGCGCAGCTTCCGCTTTCGCCGGGGGTCCATCGCCAGTGATTATGCCTAGCATGCGCGCGGATGGGCGAGCCGGAGCGAACGCCACAACCAATGCGCTCCCGGCGGGTTAGGGCAGCGATGCCTCGAGTGATCCGGATGGCGCTCGCCGCCGTCGCCGCGCTGGCCCTCGCGCCGGGCGCCGCGGCTGCCGCGACGCAGAAGCTCACTCCAAGCGGGCCGCCGAAGCCGATCCAGCTCCGCTCGGGCTGGGAGGTGCGCGACGTGGGCACGCCACCGACGCCGGTCCAGCCCGGACCGCCGCCGGAGACGTCGCCGAGCGCGGCGCGTGCCTCTGGGCGGCTTCCGGCAAGGCGCGCCCAGGCGGGCGGGCCGTGGCGCCCGGCGAACGTGCCGGCGGCCTTCGAAGGGCTCGCGCGGGCGCCGCAGTACGGCGGCACGCTGAAGCTCTACCGGCTGCGCTTCACCGCGCCGGAGACCGACGGCTACGACTGGGCGTTCAAGTTCGAGGAGGTGCGGCGGCGAGCGACGGTGTCGCTGAACGGCAAGCGGATCGGGATCAGCATCGACCCCTACACGCCGTTCCAGATCCCGGCGCGCGGGCTGCAGCCGGGGAAGGTGAACACGCTCGAGGTCCTCGTCGACAGTCGCAAGGACCCGCGGCTGCCAGAGGGCTGGTGGAACTGGGGCGGGATCGTGCGACCGGTGTCGATGGTGCCGGTCGGGCCCGTGCACGTCAGCGATCTGGCGCTGATGCCGTCGGTGAGCTGCACCGGGCCGGCGACCGATTGCGGTGCGGCGCTGCTGATCGACGGCGTGCTGAGCAAGCTGCCGCGCGTGCAGTGGCGCACCGTGAGCGGCAAGAACGTGCGCATCCGCGGGACGGGCGCGCAACCAGTCCTGAAGATCCGCCTGAAGGCGCCGAACGGCAAGGTCACCAACCACCGCGCCGTGCTGCGCGGCTCGCCCTCCGGCCGGCGGCGCCAGAAGATCCAGATCGCGGGACCGCCGCGACCACAGCTCTGGTCGCCCGACCGGCCGCAGCTCTACGACGCCCGCGTGACGCTCCAGTGGGGCAGCGCCACCTACCAGGTCGAGAAGCGCAAGCTCGGCTTCCGCTCGGTACGGGTCCGTGACGGGATCGTCCTCCTGAACAACCGGCCGATCAACCTGCGCGGCGCGTCGATCCACGAGGACGCGCCCGGTCGCGGCGCCGCGCTGACCGGCTACGACATGGACACGACCGTGCGCGAGCTGAAGCAGCTCGGCGCAAACATCACGCGCTCGCACTACGTGCTCAGCGAGGGCTTGCTGCGGCGCTTCGACGAGGCCGGGATTCTCGTCTACAACCAGGCGCCGGTCTGGCAGCGCGACCACGGCGCGAACCTGCTGCGGACGCCGCTCGACCGCTCGCGCGCCGTCGCCCAGGTCAGGCGCACGGTGCTGGCAGCACGCGGCCACGCGTCGGTGATCGTCCAGTCGGTCGGCAACGAGCTGACGTTCACGCCCGACAAGCGAACGGCGTCGCGGCGCTTCATGCTCGACGCGGCGGCCGCCGCGCGCGATCTCGACCCACTGTCGCTGACCGCGATCGACATCAAGACGCGGCCAACGCTGCCGCGCCAGCGGACCTACGACGCCTTCGACCTGATCGGGATCAACCAGTACTTCGGCTGGTATCCGTGGGTCGAGGACTTCGCCCAGCTCGAGCCGTTCCTCAACCAGATGCGCGCCAACTACCCGGAGCAGGCGCTGGTGATGACCGAGTTCGGCGCCGAGGGCCGACCCGACATGGCGTTCACACCGGCCGACGTCAAGGGCAGCTACGCGTTCCAGACCAACCACGTCGCGCGCACGATCGACCTGATCGACCGGCTGCCGTTCATGTCCGGCGCGATCCACTGGACGCTGCGCGAGTTCGAGATCTTCCCCGACTGGCGCGGCGGCGCCGTCGGCGGCGAAGGGCCGAACGACGACATCCGCCACCACAAGGGCGTCCTGACCTACGGCGGCGCCCGCAAGCCCGCCTGGCAGGTGCTGCACGACCACTACGTGCGGACTCCGCTCTACCGCTGACACGAGGTGGTCAGACCGCCCGGGGAACCGCAACTTTCCCCCTGCGCCCGTGTGTACCCTTCGACGCCGTTG
>CAMLNW010000304.1 GCA_946481495.1 uncultured Actinomycetes bacterium | reverse complement strand
GTCAGCTCGATCGTCTTCTTCTCCTCGTCGATCTTCAGCGCGTCGCCGGAGAGGCCGCTGAAGTCCACGTAGGTTTCGACGGTGCCCGAGCCGACGAACAGCTCGTGATCGGCGGGAATCCGGGTGCCGTAGGACGTGTTGGTGCCGAGCTCGAAGTGGTAGCTGGTGCCCAGTCCGCCGGAGTCGATCTTGGCGCGCAGCGTCGCGTTGGTGTGGTCGACCCAGACCGGGACCTGGTCGCTGACGACCGGCGCGGTGACCGGCGAATCGGTCAAGAACGTGATCTCTGCGGAAACCCGCTCGGGGTTGCCGAACGCCTTCTTGGTGACGAGGCGGGCGCGGTAGAGGGTGTTGCGCTTGAGCCCGCCAATGGTCTCTGAGACGGCGATCGGTGTGTTGCCGGCACCCAGATCGACCGGCACGTCCGCGTCGGTCCAGACGACTCCGTCCTCGGAGTACTGGAAGCGATACGACACCGCCAAGGCGCCATCGGGGTTGACTGTGCCGTTGAGAGTCGCCGACGTGGCCTCGACATCGCTCGCCGGACTCAGGTTCGTGATCGCAGCGGGCGAGCCGTCGTCGTCGGCAGCGAAGAGGCGGTGGCCCGACGTGAACGGCACGTCACCTGATCCGGAGGTCATGTAGAGATCGTCTGCGCCCGGGCTGAGCTCGATACCGCTTGGCAGGAGGCCTGAGCCGGCGTAATGAGTGTCGACGTGGCTGGGCGACCCGCCTGGATTCGATAGCTCCAGCACACCAGTGGTCTCGCTGCGTGCCACGAACAGGTGCCCGGCATCGTCGACGGCAAGGCCTGTTGTAGGAAGCCCTGGGGTGCCGGTAAGCGTCGTCACCGGGATCTCGGGCATCAGCAGCGCCGCCGGTGTCGCCTCGCCGGTGTCGAAGCGCGACACCCGGAAGTTGCTGCCGCCGGCATCAGAGGCGTAGAGCACACCCGCCGCGTCGATCGCCATGTGAGCCGGCTGCGCGACGCTGAACGCGCCAGGAGACGAACCCGGGGTCGAATTCGCACCCGCCTTACATACACCCGCGACTGTCGAGGTGCAGATCTCGAAGTTGTTGGTGCCGATGTTTCCCGGCTGGCCGGTCGCGACGACGTCCCAGCCGAACGCGCGAACAAAATCGCCGTCAGCCTCGAACTCCTGCACACGACGGTTGGTGCCATCGCCAACCAGCACGTTGCCGGCATTGGGATTGCCAGCCGGAACCACCACCGGACGCTGCAGAGTGGTGCCGATCTGCCCCCCAGCCGCGCCGGTAGCCGCGGCGATCTTGCAGTCGGCGGCGACGGTGCAGACCTCAAACGTCGTCACTCCACCAGTCGTGACGTCCCAGCCCCAAGCGCGGTCGAAGACGACCGGATCGGCGGGGTTGGCGGGCAGCGTGAACTTCTGCACCCGCCGGTTGCCGCGGTCGGTGACATAGATCGAACCGTTGGCCTGGTCGACAGCGACGCCCTGCGGGGCGTTGAACGCGCCGCCGACCTGGGTCGTCGTGACACCAGCCTTGCAATCCGCAGCCACCGAGCAGGTCTCCATCGCGGTACCGCCAGCCGGCAGGCTGACATCCGCACCCCAAGCACGGACGAAGTTCCCGTCGTCGTCGAACTGCTGGATCCGGTTGTTGGCGGAATCGACGACGAAGACGTCCCCCACACCGGCATTCCCCACCCCACTGGTGTTCACAGCAACACCCTGCGGGCTGTTGAAAGACCCGCCAGCAACCCCAGACGCCAACGAACCCGCCACAACACGATCCACCAACTTCCCCGCCATCGACGCAGCCGGGAAGAGGCCGAGAACGGCCGCCGCGGCGAACATTGCCACCACGAAGCGAGACGTACGACCAGCAGACCGCCTGTTAAGGCACAAATCCGAAGCAGGCGCACCAGTCCCTCGAACGCGGAGCGCACACAGGATCCCCGAAACCATGCCACGGACACCCGCACCGCCTACCGAAGACCGCTCAGCGCTACCCACTCCGCTCATCCGCATTCCTCTCCTCGTTCTGGCGTACTCGAGCGGACGCCGAGACGGCGCCGCGCGAGGGCATCACTCCCTGCACTCGCCCCGGTAGATCAGAAACCTCACAACCAGAGACGGAGTGGTCTACAGCTCTATAAAAACACGTGTCTCTGACCGCGTCAAGCGACAACCGTCACCGAGGAGGCGAGACGGGGCGTCAGACACGCCGCTAGGCGAGGACGCAGGGATTGGCGAGCAAGCGATCAGCGGCGCTCAGCCGCGACCGCCTTCGACAGCGGGACGGCTCTAGTAGCCGACGCCCGTCTTGACCTGCTGGCGCTCGGCCTTGCTCGCCCCGCCCTTCTTGGCGAGCGTGTCGCAGGCGGCGGCGATGTCGTCGGCGAGGGTGGTCACGAGCGGGCGAGTGAGGTTCAGCTTGACCAGCGCGCGCAGCATCTTCACGTGCTGGGCGTTCGGCGGCATCGTGTAGGCGGGCAGCATCCAGCCGCGCTCGGCGGCGACCTGCCAGGCGATGTCGAACTCGTCGTAGGGCAGGCCCTCTTCCGCGAGCTTGAAGGCGGCGAGCGGCAGCTG
>CAMLNW010000303.1 GCA_946481495.1 uncultured Actinomycetes bacterium | reverse complement strand
CTGGATGCTCGCAAGCTCCGCTCCAGACGCAAAATGCGTCGCCACCCGCGGAGGCACGACGTCGGTCCCCTTACCACGCTCTCGGCGGCCTGTTGCAGAGAGGGGATCCAGGGTCGGGACGTTAGGTGACGAGGGGGCGTTTTGTTGCCATGCCAGGGCGGCGGGGGAAGCGATCGGGGGTGGGCTGGATCTTTGTGTAGATGTAGAGGTTGCGCTCTCTAGAGCCTTTGAAGGGCCGAACCGGGACGGGCGATTCGCGTCTGAGGCCGAGAACTTGTGCGGCCTCGTGGCCTGCCCGCTCCTCGGCGGGATCGCGAGCGCCCTTCCAGGCGACGAGAGCCCCATCTACCTCGAGTAGGGGCGCGGCGTACTCGACCAGCACGGCGAGTGACGAGAGGGCGCGGGCGGTGACGATCTCGTACCTGCCCGCGCCCTCGGCTGCGGCCCACTCCTCGGCGCGCTCCGGGACGGCGGTGGCGTTGCCAATCCCCGCGGTGGTGGCTAGACGCGAGATGACCTCGCACTTGCGTGCCGTCGACTCGATCAGGTCCACCCTGGCATCGGGAAGCGCAGCTGCGAGGACGAGCCCCGGGAACCCCGCCCCGGCGCCAAGGTCGCCGATCGTTGCGGCCCCGGCAAGGACTGGCACCCCTAGGCCCGAGAGGCCGTCCGCGATGTGGACGTCGACTGCTTCAGCGGGATCGGTGACCGTAGTGGGCGGCGATGGCTCCTTGGCTAGGGCAGTCAGAAGGACCGCTAGTCGCTCCGTAACCGCGTCCGGCAAGTCGTTCTTGACCGCCTGGGCGAGCAGCCGCTCGGCGGCTCGGTGGGGCAGGCCGTGCTCAGTCGCGAAGGCCTGGACCGTTTCGCGTGAAACGGTCAGGACGCGGGGTGGGCTACGGGTGTGATGACGAGGCGGCGGTCGGGCTCGTCGCCCTCGCTGTGCGTCTCGACGTCGGTGCGATCGCGCACGTAGAGGTGGACGACCTTGCGCTCCAGTGCTCGCATCGGCTCGAGCTCGACGGGTCGGTCGTATTCGAGCGCCTCGGCGATCGCGCGGTCGGCCTGGCGATGCAGGGCCTCCTCGCGCCGGTCGCGGTAGCCAGCGGCGTCGATCACCACCTGCTTGCTGCGGTCAGAATGAGGGAACGCGATCCGCACGGCGAGGTGCTGCAGGGCGTCGATTGTCGTCCCGTGCTTGCCGATCAGCAAGCCGAGATCGTCGCCGTTGACCGTCGCGCGAAGCTCGTCGTCGGTCTCGGTTATGTCGACCTCGGCTCGCAGGCCGAGCTCTTGGACTACTCGGATGACCAATGCGCGCAGTCGCTCCGGTGGATCCTCCGGAAGTGTGGTGGCAACCTCACGCCAAGTGGCCTCGTCGACCTCGCCGATGACGCGGGCGGGCCCGTCGGCGCCACCCTCGGCGACCACGACGAACCTGACGCAGTCCGCAGTGATCCCCGGAAAGCGCGGCTCCAGCTGCTTCAGCGCATTCCACTTCGCCTCGCCGACGCCAATTCCTTCTGCCTCGACGTGCACGTCGATCTCCGTGCTGCGTTCGGCAGGCGTGTCTGCTCCATCCCCCATCGAGTGGGAGCCTACCGACGGCGGCCGGAGCGCTTCTTCTTCTTGCGCGGCGACGGGGGTGGCGCCTTCGCCGACCCGTTGCCGCTGGCATCGCCCTTCGCGCCCGAACCCTTCGAATCGCCGTCCTTCGACGAAGACTTGCCCGTCAGGGCCGCGGCGCCAGAGGGGGCAGTCGCACCATCCGTGAGGTCAGGCCGCGGGTAGAGCTTGCGTACGACGAGCTGCTGGCCGATCGTCCAGACGTTGGTCGTGATCCAGTAGACGATCAGACCGGCCTCGAAGTTGATGATGAAGATGACGAAGACGAACGGCAGCGCCATCATGATCCGCTGCTGCGTCTTGTCGCCGCCGATCGACGTGATCATCGTCGCGATCAACTGCGTCCCGACGTACAGGACGATCATGAACGCGAGCACGACCGGCTGATCGGTCAGCGGCTCGGCGAGGTTGTTGATCGGCCCAAATGCCGCATTACCGGCGATGTCGGCCTGGAAAGACTCGCTGCGCAGCAGCTCGAACAGCGCGATGAAGAAGGGGATCTGCAGCAGCAGCGGGAGACAGGAGCCCAGGGGATTGACCTTGTTCTCCTGGTAGAACTTCATCATCTCCTGGTTCATGCGCTGCTTGTCGTCCTTGTAGCGCTCCTGGATCTTCTTCATCTCGGGCTGCAGAACTTGGAGCTTCTGCATCGACTTCACCGACTTGAAAGTCAGCGGCAGGATGAAGATCCGGATCGTGAACGTCAGCAGGATGATCGCCCAGCCCCAGCTGCCCCCGACGAGGTCGTGCCAGAACGTGAGAATGTCCTCAAGGACAGTCAGGAACGGCTGCGGGATGATCGCGAGGTGGTGTTGCATGGAGGTCGTTAGGCGCGCGTGCGGAAGAGCTTCTGATCCTCGACGAAGTCGACCCCGCCGTGGCTCCACGGGTTGCAGCGCAGGAGCCGCCAGCCGGCCAGGAACGAGCCGCGCACGAGCCCCTTCTGCCGCACCGCATCGATCGCGTACTGCGAATACGACGCGTTGTTGTAGTCCAAGCT
>CAMLNW010000302.1 GCA_946481495.1 uncultured Actinomycetes bacterium | reverse complement strand
CCTCGAGCAGCCGCCCCAGGATCTGCCGGGCGTGCGCGCCGCGGCGCTGACCATTCCCTCGCAACGCATTGACGGCGACTTCTACGACTTCCAGGCCCGCTACGAGATCGGCCGCACGGAGTTCATCTGCCCGGCCGATCTACCGGCGGAGATCACCGACCGCGCTCAAGAGCTGGCACTGCAGACCTACGAGCTGCTCGGCTGCTTCGGCTTCGGCCGCGTCGACCTGATGCTCGACGGAGCCGGCGAGCTCTACGTGCTCGAGGCCAACCCGATCCCGGGCCTGACCGAGACCAGCCTGCTCCCCCAAGCCGCCGAGGCGGCCGGCGTCGGCTTCGACGATCTCGTAGCTCGAATCCTGCAGTCAGCGTTCGCCCGGCGCTGACTAGCTGTCCGCCTGGAAGTCCTCCGGGCTGACGTTCTCCAAGAACTCCTTGAACTTGTCGACGACCTCCTCGGTGTCCTCGACCTCGTGCTCGAACTCGATCGCCGACTCGGTGATGACCTCGTCGGCGGCAAAGATCGAGGCGCCGGTGCGAACGGCGAGCGCGAGCGCGTCGGAGGGCCGTGAGTCGATCTCCATCTCGCGGCCGTTGAGCTGCAGCGTGATCGACGCGTAGAACGTGTTCTCGCGCAACTCGGTCACCGAGACCTTCGTGCACTCGACGTCGAGCTCGCCGAGGACGTCGCTGATCAGATCGTGGGTCATCGGCCGGGGAGTGTTGGCTCCCTGCAGCTTCATCAGGATCGCCGCGGCCTCGGGATGGCCGATCCAGATCGGCAGGAACTTGTTCCCGTCACGCGTCTTGAGGAGCACGATTGGCTGCTTGCCGACCATGTCGAAGCTGACGCCGTAGATCACCATCTCCTGCATGGGCCGAAAGTCTAGACGCGCCGCTCGCCCGGTCCGCCGCAGGCCCGCTAGAATCGCCGACCCCCGGGCGATTAGCTCAGTCGGTTAGAGCGCGTCTCTGATAAGGACGAGGTCCCTGGTTCGAATCCAGGATCGCCCACTCGGGCCGTATGACTGCGTTTGGCGGCGTCATCGGGAGCCTCACGTACGAAGTACGCATCGGCCCCCTCTTCCTTGCCAAGCCTTGTCCTACGGCCCGAGTCGTTGGCTAGGCAGCGCGGAGGGTTGCTCGGCGAAGGGCCTGAGCAAGGTCCTCCGCCTCGGCGGCGGTGTCGAAGTCGAGCTCGATCCGGACGCCGTCACCCTTGGCCTTGGCCTTGACGGGTCGACCGAGTGCACTGGATAGCGCCTCTTCGACCGCGGCAACAGCGGCGGCGTGGTCGGGATGGACCTCTACCGACTTGCGCTCAGGTGGGCCGCCGGCCTCGAGCTCGCGGGCGCGGCGCTCGGTCTCGCGGACGGACCAGCCGTTTGCGCGAGCGTCGCGTCCCAGGGCCTTCCGGTCCTGATGGTCCTTGCAGGTCAGGATCGCCCGGCCGTGGGCCTCGCTCAGCTCCCCGGCCTCGATCGCCTCGAGCACCTCGTCGGGCAGCTCGAGTAAGCGGACGAGGTTCGAGACCGCGACACGGCTCTTGCCAACGCGGCGGCCGACCTCGGCCTTCGACAGCCCGAGATCGTCGACGAGCATCGAGCAGGCGCGCGCCTCCTCGATCGGGTTCAGGTCGACACGGGCCATGTTCTCGGCCAGGGCGAGGTCGAGCCGCTCCCAATCCTCGGTCTGGCGAACGACCGCCGGAATCGCCTTCAGCTCAGCGAGGCGCGAGGCGCGTAAGCGACGCTCGCCGGCGATCAGCTCGTACATGCCGCCGGGCAACGGACGGACGACGACCGGCTGGAGGACGCCGCGCGAGCGGATCGACTCCGACAGCGCGACCAGCGCCTCCTCGTCGAACTCGCGCCGCGGCTGGCGCGGGTTCGGCTCGATCAGCTCTACCGGGACTTCGCGCAGGCCCGTCTCGTCCGTCGACGTTGGCAAGATCGCTGACAGGCCCCTGCCCATCCCTCGGCGCCCAGCCTTAGGCTCAGGCTCACGGTCAAGCACGTGCTGCTACCTCCTTGGCAAGCTTGAAATATGCGGCGGATCCGGCGCTCTGCGGAGCATGCCGAACGACCGGCAGTCCATAGCTCGGGGCCTCTCCCACTCTGACGTTGCGCGGGATCACGGTGTCGAAGACGAGGTCGGGGAAATGCTCGCGAACCTCGCGCTCGACGTCCTGGGCGAGCCTGGTCCGTCCGTCGTGCATCGTGAGCACCATCCCCGCAACCGTAAGCCTCGGGTTGAGCTCTCGCTGGACCAGCGAGAGGGTGTCGAGCAGTCCCGCGAGGCCCTCGAGCGCGAAATACTCGGTCTGGACGGGCACGAGCACCTGATCGGCCGCGACGAGCGCGTTGACGGTCAGCGGGCCAAGCGAAGGGGGGCAGTCGAGAATCGTGAACAGGAAGCGGTCTCGAACGTCCCCAAGCTGCTCGCGAAGCCGGGTCTCAGACCCCTCCAGGCGCGGAAGCTCGACCGTCGCGCCGGCGAGGTCCGGGGTAGCGGGAACAGCCCAGAGGTTGTCGAAGGGCGTCGGCTGAGCGGCCTCGGCGATCGTTAGCTCGCCGCTGAGGCAGCTGTAGGCGTTCGGCTCGAGGTCCTTGGCGAGGCCAACCCCTACG
>CAMLNW010000301.1 GCA_946481495.1 uncultured Actinomycetes bacterium | reverse complement strand
TGATGCAGAAGCTCGCCTGGAAGGCGAAGAAGACGAGGTGCGGGATCGTCGTGCCGTCGCGCGGGGTGAAGTCGATCCCCTGCATGAAGGCGTGACCGAAGCCGCCGATGATCGAGCCGTCGCCGTCGAAGGCGATCGAGTAGCCGACGACCGCCCACGTGACGGTCGCGACGGCGAGCGCGGCGATCGACATCATGAACGTGTTGAGCGTGTTCTTCGAACGGACGAGCCCGGCGTAGAAGAGCCCAAGCGCGACCGTCATCAAGAGCACCAGCGCGGTCGCGGTCAGCATCCACGCGGTGTCGCCTGTGTCGACGCCGGTCACGGCGACGAGATCGAGCGGGCCCATCACTTGGCCACCGGCGTCACGGCGCCATGGTCGGTCTCACCGGTACGGATCCGCACCGCCCGGTCGAGCGGCATCACGAAGATCTTGCCGTCGCCGACCTCCCCGGTCCGCGCGCCTTCGCAGAGCGCATTCACGGCTGCGTCGACGAAGTCGTCGGAGACCGCGATCTCGAAGCGCAGCTTCTCCGCGAGCCCCATCTTCACCGTCGTCCCACGGTAGGTCTCGACCCGGTCGAGCTCGCCTCCGTGGCCCTGCACACGACTGATCGTGACCCCGCGCACTTCGGCGCGGTAGAGCGACTCCAGTACGTCGTTGGCCTTCTCAGGCCGGACGATGCCGATCACCAGCTTCATGGTCCCCGTTCCCTTGACATGCGGGAGCTCCCGTCCCGCTGAGCGGGGCGAGCCTAACTGGAGCGCCGGAAGCGAGGCAACTCAGCCGCCCGCAAAGTCCGCGATCAGGCGTGCCAAGCGGACCGGCTCCTGGGCCATGAAGGCGGGGCCACCCGCTCTAGCTCGAGCGCGTCGAGCAGCGCCTCGAGGTCGACGGCCATCGAGTCGATCGTCAGCTCGGCGAGGAAGGTCGGATCCCAGTCCACCGCGGTCGCCGATCGCCTACTCATCGCAGAGTCAGAAATAATGTTGCTTATTTCCAACTTAAAATGCTATTGTGTTGGCTATATGCAGCATAATATTTCCAAATCGCCCTCAAGGGCAGTCCGCCGCACGCCACCCCCGGTCCGGCGTGCGCTCAGCGATGTCGCCGACGGCGTAGCCACCTGGCGCAAGCTGCGCGGGCTGACACAGCTTCAACTGGCCGACAGGGCAGGGGTATCGCGCGACACGCTGGTCCGCCTCGAGCGGGGCGACGGCGGCGTTAGCACCGAGAACCTGCTGCGGATCCTGCGCGGGTTGGGCATCCTCGACAGGCTTCCCCAGGCGCTCGATCCGTACGAGACCGACGTCGGGCGACTGCGCTCCGAGGAGCAGCTTCCCCAACGCGTGCGTCCGCGCGACCTGATGGGCGGCCGCTGATGGCTGACCCCCAGGTAGAGGTCGTCGTTCAGCTCTCGGGCACTGACGTGCTGGCCGGTCGCATGTGGTCCCACCGCAGCCGCGGCAACGAGTCGGCGACGTTCAGCTACGCGACCGACTACCTGGCCAGACGCGACGCTTACGAGCTCGACCCGCTGCTGCCACTTGCGGCCGGCCAGCAGCAGACGCCGGCCGGCCAAGCAACCTTCGGCGCGTTCTCCGACTGCGCGCCCGACCGCTGGGGTCGACGGCTGATCCAGCGCGCCGAGCGACGGCGGGCCCTGCACAGCCGCGGGACCGAGCGGAGCTTTGGCGAGATCGACTATCTGGTCGGAGTGCGCGACGACCTGCGCCAGGGAGCGCTGCGCTTCCGAGACCCCGAGACCGACGACTACCTGGCGAACAAGCGCGTCGGCATTCCACAGCTCGTCGCCCTCCCAAAGATCCTCGACGCAGCAGAGCGCATCGAGCGAGACGAGGCCGACGACGCCGACATCGACACGTTGCTGCACGGCGGAAGCTCCCTGGGCGGCGCACGACCGAAGGCGCACGTCCTCGACGCCGCCGGCCGCATCGCAATCGCCAAGTTCCCGAGTTCCGAGAACGACGACTGGGACGTCATGCGCTGGGAGGCCGTCGCGCTGACGCTGGCTGGACAGGCCGGCATCGCGGTTCCCGACTTCACGCTGCACACGATCGGCGAGAAGGCGGTCCTGATCGTCGACCGCTTCGACCGCCATGGCGACCAGCGAGTCGGCTACGTCAGCGCGATGACAATGCTCGAGGCGACCGACGGCGATGACGGCAGCTATCTCGACATCGCCGACGTGGTCGAGCGTCAATCGCCGAACGCGGGCGCGGACTTGCGCCAGCTCTGGCGACGGATCGCCTTCTCGATCCTGATCTCGAACACCGACGACCACCTCCGCAACCACGGTTTCCTGCGTACCAGCACAGCGGGCTGGTCGCTGTCCCCAGCGTTCGACATCAACCCGGACCCGCGACCCGGGGAGAAGTACCTGAGCACAGCGATCGACTATGACTCGACCGCCGCCCGCCTCGACACGTTGCTCGACGTCACGGAGCTCTTCCGCCTGACTCCCGACGACATCCGCACTGTCCTGCGTGAGGTCGTGGACGCCGTCGATCGATGGCGCTCGACCGCCCAGAAGCTGGGTCTCGGCGGATCGGCGATCGAGCAGATGGCGCCGGCGTTCGAACACCAACAGGCTGAGATGGCCAGAGCGATC
>CAMLNW010000300.1 GCA_946481495.1 uncultured Actinomycetes bacterium | reverse complement strand
TTCGGGAACAGCTTGCGCTCGGTGAAGTACTCGTCGTCGAGCGCGCGCTTCTCGAGCTCGACGGCGATCTCGACCTTCGGGTTGTCGACGCCGAGCACGTCGAGCACCTCGTCGACGTGCTTCTTGATGATCTTCGCGCGCGGGTCGTAGTTCTTGTAGACCCGGTGGCCGAAGCCCATCAGCTTCTCCTTGCGGTCCTTCACGCCCTGGAGGAAGTCGGGGATGTTCTCGACCGAACCGATCCGCCCGAGCATGCTCAGCACCGCCTCGTTGGCGCCGCCGTGCAGCGGCCCGTAGAGCGCCGCGATGCCGCCGGCGACCGCGGAGTACGGGTCAACCTGCGACGAGCCGATCGACCGCACCGCCGCCGTCGAGCAGTTCTGCTCGTGGTCGGCGTGCAGGATCCAGAGGACGTCGAGGGCGCGCTCGAGCCGCGGGTCGGGCTCGTACTTGGGCTCGTTGATGCGGTAGAGCATCGAGAGGAAGTTGCCCGTGTACCAGAGGTCGTTGTCCGGGTAGACGTAGGGCAGGCCGATGTTGTGGCGGTAGGAGAACGCCGCCAGCGTCGGCATCTTGGCGATCAGCCGGACGATCGCCATGTAGCGCTCGGTCGGGTCCTCGATGTTCTTCGCCGCCGGGTAGTAGGTCGACAGCGCGCCGACGGTCGAGAGCAGCATCGCCATCGGATGGGCGTCGTAGCGGAACGCCTCCATCGACTTCTTGATGTTCTCGTGGACGTAGGTGTGGTGGGTGACCGCGTAGACCCAGTAATCGAGCGCGTCCTTGCTCGGCAGCTCGCCGTGGACCAGCAGGTAGGCGACCTCGAGGTAGCTCGAGTTCTCGCAGAGCTGCTCGATCGGGATGCCGCGGTGCTCGAGGATGCCGGCCTCGCCGTCGATGTAGGTGATCGAGCTGCGGCAGGAGGCGGTGTTGGTGAACGCCGGGTCGTAGGTCATCAACCCGAAGTCGTCCTCGCCAGTCTTCATCTGGCGGAAGTCCATCGCCTTGACGGTGCCGTCGGTGATCGGCACCTCGTAGGTCTGTCCGGTGCGGTTGTCGGTGACCGTCAGCGTTTCGTTGCCCACGGCCCGCAACCTAGCGCGGCTAGCGCTTGAACAGCTTGCCGAGCATGCCGCTGCCCTTGTGCGGCGGCAACTCGGAGGCCTGGGCGGCGGTGAGCGTGAGCGTCACACCGCGTTCGGCGGTGCGGGCGACCTCGGGCGCGTCGACGAAGACGCGGATGCCGGCCTCGTTCTCGAACACGATCCCGTCGAAGATGTGCTCGCGCGCGTTGTCGAGCACCTGGCGGACCTTGCCGACGACGATCTCGTCGGAGCTGTAGACCGGAATGCCGGTCGGCAGTGCCGTGTAGCTGATCGCTGTGCCGTCGTCGATCGCCACGGCGGGATCAGCGGGGAAGGACGAGCGCGGCCTCGTCGTGGCCGCCCTCCTCGTGCTCCTCGCTCTCCTCGTTGAGCGCGCCGACCACCGCCGCCGAGATGGTCGCGAGGACGAGCGTGGCGAAGACCACGCCGACGGCGATCTCGCCGCCGCGCGATCCAGGGAAGTTCGGCCGCACGACACCGAGCAGCGAGACGAGCAGGGCGCACGCCGCTAGGCAGCCACCGAGTACGTAGTAAGCCTCCACCGCGCGAAACCTAACACGCCGCCACGTCACCAGGCGGCCGCGGTCCGGAACCGATCCGCCGTGCCGGATGAGGTCAGCGCGGGGCGTCGGTCCGGCGGCCGATCGCGGCGGTCCGAACCCGCGGCGGCGCGGGGAGGGGGGCGCCGTGACTCGGACCACGGCGCGGCGGCCGCGACGGGCGTGGGCCGTGCGGTCGCTCGGGCCGCTTGCTGCCGCCGTCGTCCTCGTCGGCGCCGACCGGCTCGGGCTCCTTAGCCGCGTACCAGACCAGCCACAGCAGCGCCGCGATCGGGATCTTGAGCACGAGCGCCATCCAGATGACGGTGAGGGCATCCATCCCGTTCGAGGGTACTCCGCTCGCAAGCGAGCGCAACCGCTTTCTGGCCGCCGCGGAGGGTTAGGCGCGCGCGGGCGCTTCGAGCGCCGTGATCTGGCGGAACTGCTCGAAGCGGACGTCGATCTCGTCGCGCTCGAGGCGGGCGACGCGCTCGGTGCCGAACTCCTCGACGTTGAACGAGGCGAGCGCCGAGCCGTAGGTCATCGCGCGGCGCAGCGTGGCCTCGTCGGTCCAGTCGTCCTGGGACGAGAGGTAGCCGAGGAAGCCGCCGGCGAACGAGTCGCCGGCGCCGGTCGGGTCGATCACAGTCTCGAGCGGGAAGGCCGGCAGCGCGAAGAAGCCGTTCTCGGTGAACAGCGCCGCGCCGTACTCGCCCTGCTTGGCGACGACGACCTTCGGGCCCATCTCCATCACCGCGCGCGCTGCGCGCACGAGGTTCGGCTGCTCGGTGAGCTGGCGGATCTCGGCGTCGTTGAGGAAGACGAGATCTACGCCGGAAATCGTCTCGACGAGCGAGTCGCGCGCGATCTCGATCCACAGGTTCATCGAGTCGAGGCCCGCCCAGCGGACGCCGCCGCACTGGCCACGCACGCCGCGCTGGAGGTCCGGCTGGATGTTCGCGAGGAAGAGGTGGTCGGCCGCCTGTGAGGCCTCCGA
>CAMLNW010000299.1 GCA_946481495.1 uncultured Actinomycetes bacterium | reverse complement strand
AGTCGGCGACTTCCTCTCCGATCTGCTCGACCGGACGCTGACCGATCGCGAGAACATCGTCGCCCGCGCGGCCGAGCTCGGCTGCGACCTGCGCGAGGGCGCGTCGGTGATCGTCGTCCGCGCGCGGCCGCAGCAGCCCGAGGAGGGCGACTGGCGCGCCCGCGTGCTGACGCTCGCCGAGCGCGGCGCGCGCGCCGTCGAGCGGACTTCGCTGGCGGCCGCCGTCGCCTACGGCCCGCCGGCGCCGCCCGTCCACGGCGAGAACCGGACGCCGCGCGCCGAGCGCGAGCTGGTGGTCCTGGTCCCCGGCAAGGGCGGCGATCCCGGCACCCGCGTGGCGCATGCCGTGCAGGGCGAGCTCGAGGCGGGCCTGACCGGCTACCACCTGACCGTCGCGATCAGTCGCCCGACCGCGGATCCGGTCGACCTCCACCGCGCTGGCGCCGAGGCGCTGCTCGCGGCCAACGTCGCCGGGGCCCGCGGCGAGCCGTTCCTCTCGTTCGAGGAGACCGGCTCCTACCGCCTGCTGCTGCCGGCGATGAGCGAGGACCCAACCGAGCTCGAGCGCTTCCAGGAGGAGACCGTCGCTCCGCTGGTCGAGTACGACAACCAGTACGAGACCGAGCTCGTCCGCACGCTCGAGACCTTCCTCGACGCCGACGGCAGCGTCGCCAAGACGGCCGAGCGCCTCTTCACCCACCGCCACACGATCCGCTACCGCCTCGACCGCGTCCGCGAGCTCACCGAGCTCGACGTCGGCTCCACCGACGGCCGCGAGCGCCTCTCCCTCGGCCTCAAGGCGATGCGCGTCCTCGGAATCGCCCCACCCGGCGGCCCCGCCCAAGAGTTCATCGTCCGGGACTGACGTCGCTTCCGACTGGGGAGCACGGGATCGAACCGCGACTCCGAGCTCCAAAGGCTCGTGTGCTAACCAGTTACACCACTCCCCAATGAGCGATCGAGACCGTCAGGATAGACCGACCACTTGTTCCAGATCGCTCGGAGGCAGCTGATGCTCGATCACGTTGGGCTGGAGGTGTCGGACTATGAGGCCAGCAAGGCCTTCTATTCGAAGGCGCTGGCGCCGTTGGGGATATCGCTGCTGATGGAGTTCGGCGGGGTGGCGGCGGGGTTCGGCGACGATCGCAAGCCGTACTTCTGGATCTATGGGCGGGGGCCGGTGGGGACGGGGACGCATGTCGCGTTCGCGGTCGACAGCCACGAGCTGGTTCAGGAGTTCCACGCTGCGGCGCTCGCCGCCGGCGGGCGTGACAACGGCGCTCCGGGGCCGCGGCCGCAGTACCACGAGAGCTACTACGGCGGCTTCGTGCTCGATCCGGACGGCAACAACGTCGAGGCCGTTTGCCACCGGCCTGTCTGACGCTCGGCTGGGAGGCGACACCCGCGGTCTGACCGGTTGGGCGGGACGGCGGTACGCTGCGCGAGGTATGGCTGAGCAGCTCACCGTTCTCGTCATGGCCGCGGGAAAGGGCACGCGGATGCGGTCTGCTCTACCCAAGGTCCTGCATCCGATCTGCGGTCGGCCGATGGTCGAGTGGGTGGTCGCGGCGGCCAGGGCGGCCGGCGCCGCCGAGGTGGTCTGCGTCACGCGCCCGGGCGACGGCGTGGCGGAGGGACTGCCGGAGGACGTCAAGATCGCCGAGCAGACCACGGGCGAGGGAACCGGCGCCGCTGTGCTGGCGGCGCGGGACGCGGTCGCCCCCGGCTCGCAGGTGATGATCCTGTCGGGCGACCAGCCGCTGATCTCCGAGCAGCTGCTGAGCGAGCTCGTCGCCGCCCACGCGGAGGCTGGAGCCGCGGCGACGCTGCTCACCACAGAGGGCCTCGACCCGAGCGGCTATGGGCGGATCGTCCGCGACGGCGACGGCACGGTCGAGCGGATCGTCGAGACCAAGGACCCGAGTGGAGTGCCGGCCGAGGAGCTGGCGATTCGCGAGGTCAATCTCGGCACCTACCTCTTCGAGGCGACCGCCCTCTACAGCGCGCTCGACGCCGTCGGTCAGGAGGGCGGCGAGACCTACCTGACCGGCGTCTTCCCGCTGCTGCTTAGCGAGGGCAAGACCGTCGCGGCACACGTCACGGCCGACACCACGAGCGCCGTCGGCGTCAACAGCCGGCTCGACCTGATGGACGCCGAGTGGCTCGCCCAGCGCCGCATCCTCGAGCGCCACGCGCTCGCCGGCGTCAGCTTCCTCGCGCCAGAGTCGACGCGCGTCGAGGCCGGCGTCGAGATCGGCGGCGACACCGTGATCGGCCCCGGCGTCACGCTGCGCGGCGACACGCGCATCGGCGCCGGCTGCGAGATCGGCCCGCAGACGACGATCACTGACTCGTCGCTTGCCGACGGCGTCACCTGCATCCATTCCTTCATGACCGGCGCGCGGATCGAGCCGGGTGGGTCGGTCGGCCCGTTCGCCTACCTGCGCCCGGGTGCGCACATCGGCGAGGGGGCCAAGGTCGGCACCTTCGTCGAGGTCAAGAACTCGGAGATCGGCGCGGGTGCCAAAGTGCCGCATCTGTCCTATCTCGGCGACGCCGACGTCGGCGACGGCGCGAACGTCGCGGCCGGCAACATCACCGCCAACTACGACGGCTTCCGCAAGCACCGCACGAAGATCGGGGCGGGCGCCAGGACGGGCGTCAACAGCTCGTTCGTCGC
>CAMLNW010000298.1 GCA_946481495.1 uncultured Actinomycetes bacterium | reverse complement strand
CGCGACCTGAGCGAAATCGGATGACCTAACAACGCCGTGAGCCGCTTGACGATGGCGAGACCGAGGCCGACTCCCTTGCTGCGATCCCGCTCGAACGCCCGGTTAACCGCCTGCAAGGGAAGGCCGAGCGCCTGGGCGATCTGCGGCCGCGTCAGTTGCGCGGCGTACAGCCGGGTGATCGCTCGCTGGTGAGGAGATAGGGCATCGGTTGCCTTACGCACCCTGGTTCGGATCTCCGAAGCTTCAGCGGCGCACTGAACGTCAGCGCTCGGGTCGGGAACGAACGCCAGTGGGTCGGGGCCGACGTTGACCCCAGCGTGTTGCCGCCGCATCTCGTCGATCGCCCGGTTGCGCGTCGCGCGAACGAGAAACCCCTTGGCGTTATCGACGGGGCTCCCGGCAATCAGCCGCTCGTACAGAGCCATCCATGCAGCCATGTAGGCAGCCTCCAGATCAGCGTCCGCGACACCCCGCACCGTCAGCCGCGCCGTGGCCATGATCTCGCCCTTCCACAAATCCAGGTGGTCGGTGACGAATTCCTCCGCTGAGTATCTATGCGTGTTCATTCACCGAAGGTAGGTACGCGACCGATAAGACTGCAATCGACGCCGTGGGAGGCCCAACAGTGTGTGCTGGCGGGACCTCACGCCGCAACCAACACTCCGGTCGACGGCGCGTTGACGGAGCCCGCTCCGTCGGCAACCAGCCTGTCGAACGCCGCGCCCTGGGCCGCGCGGTTGCGTCGCCGGTTGACCTTCGCGTAGATGTCGGTCGTCGTTCGCGAGTCGTCGTGGCCGACTTGCTCCATGACATAGGGGAGGGGGAAGTTCGCCTCGAAGGCCAGGCTGATGTAGGTGTAACGCAGCGTGTGTGGAGTGACGTGCGGCAACGGTTGCTCGCCGCGCTCTGACCGCCATTCGTTCGCCAGCCTCACCGCTGGCGCAATCGCCTGCTTGTTCGCCTGGTCCTTGTTGCGCCGTTTACCGTTCCCGTCGGGAAACGCCGGCGCGGTCAGCTCCAAGGGACCGCGCGTCGCGAAGTACTCGCTGACGACCTCGACCAGATACGGCGTCAGGTCGACCTCGCGGACCCCGGCCTCCGTCTTGGAGTCGGCGATGCGGAACTTCGCGTGACGCAGATCCACGTCGCCGACGTCGAGGTCGCACAGCTCGGTCACGCGCGCGCCCGTGTAGGCGAGCGCTGCCACGAACGCCTTGTCGGCCGCCGCCCGTGCTCCGTCTCCCTTGAAGCGGGCGAGATCCTTGCGCTGCTTGTAGTGGTAGATCGCCGTCGGCTCGGCGACGCCGGCCAGCTCCGCGACCGCCTTCCAGGGAAGACGGTCATCGTCGCGCAGCCGGACGATCAAATCGGCCCGCGCGGCTACCGCCGCGGCCTGCCGCTGTCGCGGACGCGGCGTTCCAGCGGCGAGGATCAGGTCGAACAGCTCGTCGCGCTCCAGCGCGGCCGTCAGTCTCGGCTTGACCTTCAGCCGCCAACCCGACGCCGGGTTGTCGGTGGGTTCGCCCCAACCCCGCTTCGCCGCCCACGCCAGCAGTTCGGTCAACACGGCGAGGATGTTGTTGATCGACCGGTCCGATAGCTCGCGCATCGCGCCGTCGTTGGGGCCAAGTAGGTACTTGCCCCGCTCGCGCAGGGCCGCGATGCGGCCTCTCTGCGCAATCTCGTGATCGCTGAACGCGATCACATGGGCTTGGCGGATCTTGCTCGGCCGCTTCGTCTTGAAGAAGGGCGTCAGGTGGCCGCGGATCGCCCACTCCAGGTTCTTGATCGTGTTTTCGCGAAGCTGCTGCGATCGCTTGAACTTCAGGAACCTTTCACCGAGGTCGGCGAAGCCCGGCTCCCGCTCAACCGCCCACGGCCCCGACTGCTCCGGCAGATCGGGCTCCCACCGCCCAAGCCGAATGTCCTCGAGTAGATCCTTGACCTTCCCGTCGACTGCGTGGCGCGTGTCGCCGTCTCGCTCGTCGCCGAGCGCGACGGTCGTCCGCTCCCCGTCGACCATGACTCGCGTCCAGTAGTAGGTCGTGCCGTCCTTTCGCCTTGTCTCTTCAACCGTTGCTGTGATCGGACGTCCCATGGAATGCTCCTCTTGTCAGGAGCGGGACCGTTTGGACCGCACACGCGGGACATGGATTAGTGCGCGACCGGCAACCTCCGTAGGCAGACGCTCGCCGGAGCTCGACGAGCCGATCGTGCGCAGCGCTTCCGAAACGCTGCGAGCATCGAACCGCAGACGCGGCCGAGGTCCGTCCCCGGTGGGGACGGCACCGAGCTGCCTCGCGTGCGCATAGACCCACGCACGCGAGAACCCCGACCGACGAGCGACCTCCTTGGCGTCGATCCACTCGTCGGTCGGTGGCTGGATTCCCAGCTCCTCCCGAACGAGAATCACGACCTGTCCTGCGATCGCTTCCGCGATCCGCAGGTCGAGGCTCGTTGGTTGCATCCGCTCGAAACCAGAGTCCGTCATCGCCAGCGAAGACGCGACCGCGATGCAGCTTTGGCATCCGCGACCCCCAAATCGGCTGTCCGACCGCCGGCCGATGTCCGCCGATCGCATCGCAGTCGATCGGTTTTGCCAGGCGTTTTGCCGGAAGCGGCCGTACCGCCCGCTTCCGGCGCTTCCCTGGCGTGTTGGTGTCGTTGGTGCAAACCCGCATCATTGGTAGGCTCGGCGTCTTCCTGGCGGATGTAGCTCAGCTGGTAGAGCTCTCGGTTGTGGT
>CAMLNW010000297.1 GCA_946481495.1 uncultured Actinomycetes bacterium | reverse complement strand
CGACCCGGTGACGATCGAGCAGCTCGAGCTGGCGATCGCCACGCGCGGCTTCGACGAGGGGTGGATCGCTCCGAAGCCGCCCGAGCGGCGCACCGAGCGCAGCGTCGGCGTGATCGGCTCCGGGCCCGCCGGGCTTGCCGCCGCCCAGCAGCTCAACGGGCTCGGCCACACCGTCACCGTCTACGAGCGCGACGAGGCGCCCGGCGGACTGCTGCGCTTCGGCGTGCCCGACGCGAAGCTCGAGAAGTGGATCATCGACCGCCGGCTGAAGCTGCTCGAGGAGGAGGGGATCATCTTCGAGTGCGGCGTCGACGCTGGCCGCGACATCTCCGTCGAGGAGCTGCGCAGCCGTCACGACGCGCTCGTGATCGCGATCGGCTCACGGATGCCGCGCGGGCTCGACGTGCCAGGGTCGGAGCTGCAGGGCGTTCACCCGGCGATGGACTACCTCTACCAGCGCAACCGCTGGGTCGCGCGCGAGCAGGGCCGCTCGATGGTCGAGCCCGATCCGGGCACCGAGATCTCCGCGAAGGGCAAGCGCGTCGTCGTCGTCGGTGGCGGCGACACCGGCATGGACTGCGTCTCGAACGCGCTGCGCGAGGGCGCCGAGGACGTGCTGATGCTCGACGTCTACCCCGAGCTGCCGCCGTCCGGCCGCCTCGCCGGCACGCCGTGGCCGCTGCCGCCGAAGCGGACGCTGACCACCTACGCGCTCGACGAGGGCGGCGAGCGCCGCTGGGCGTCGCAAGTGACCGAGGTCGTCGGCCGCGACGGCAAGGTCGCCGGTGTCCGCGCGCGCAAGGTCGAGGGCACCTCTTCGCGCGATCTGAAGGCAGTTCCCGGCAGCGAGTTCGAGCAGGAAGCCGACCTCGTGCTCGTCGCGATCGGCTTCACCCACCCCGAGCACGAGGGGCTCGTCGAGAGCCTCGGCGTCGACCTCGACAGCCGCGGCAACGTGCGCGCGCCCGTCTACGGCACCTTCCTCGAGGGCGTCTTCGCCTGCGGCGACGCGCGGATCGGACAGTCACTCGTCGTCACCGCGATCGCCGAGGGCCGCCGCTGCGCCCGGATCGTCGATCGCCACCTCGGCGGCACCGGAATTGCGCTGCCCGTTCGCGCCGAGGAGATGTTCGCCTACGAGGACGACGACCCAGGCTCGCTGCGTCACCAGGCCGAGACAGCCGGCAACGTGACGGTGGGCGACGCGTTCTGGGCTGGCCCTCGCGACTAGGGCCGGTTCTTCGGGTTAGGGCTCTGGCCGTGCTGTCCGCGGGTCCTGTCTCCAATTTTGGTCCACGCGCTTCGGCTTTGTCGGCGACTGCGCCCCGTGCCTGGCGCGGTCTGGGGTGTAGGGCGCTCCGTATTGGTCGACGGCAGGGGCTCCGCGCTCGACTCCGCCTACAGCGCGCGGACGCAAAATCGTCGCCACCCGCGGCGGCCAACGCTGGGTCCCGTACCACTCCATCAGCGGGGTTGGAGCAGAGAGAGCCTCGAAGGTCGGAACGCTCTTGCTCTGTAGCGCGAGTTAGGTTGCGACCTTCGACGCCATTGCGTTCTCTACCACGCTCCATCTCTTGGTACAGGGGCCGACGTTGTGCCTCCGCGGGTGGCGACGATTTTGCGTTCGCGGCGCAGGAACGAGCACGTGAACCAAAATCGGAGACAGGACCCGCGGGCAGCAACGCCCCCGATCCCTAGGCAGGCAAAGGGAACGCCGATGGGACAGCGAAGTAGATCGGCATGGATCTGGCTGGAATTCTGGTGCGCAAGAGCGTGGGGGCGCTGTCCAGTGGGCGTTCGCACTGTTCGTCTTGTCGGCGGACGCCGTTGGTCGGCGAGCGGTTGCATGAGACGGATGGGGGCCGTCAGCTCTGCGAGCTGTGCCTGATCGACGCGCCGGAGGCGCATAGCCATGTGATCGGGGTTCGGCGCATCCACGCGAGCGAGCGCCACCTCCCAGTTCGCCGCGTCGCGGCTTAGCCGGCCGGCCTCGTAGAATCCCGCGCCGATGCGCGAGGTGACCGTCCATACCGTGATCTCGGCGCCGAGAGAGGAGATCTTCGACTTCGTCGCCGATCTCTCGCGGCGGCCTGCCTACTGCGACCACTACATGCGCGAATACCGGTTGGCGCGCGCGAATCCGCGTGGCGTCGGGGCCGCGGCGCGCTTCAAGCTGAAGCTGCCGCTGGCCAAGGAGTGGGCGGAGATCGAGATCAAGGTCTGCGACCGGCCGCAGCGGATCGTCGAGGAGGGCAGGGTCGGCCGCCTGGGACGGTCACGGCTGGTGGCGGTCTACGACTTCATCCCGGAGGCTGCCGGCACCACGCGTGTCGAGCTGACGACCTACAGCGAGCCGGCGACGATCTTCGACAAGTTCAAGCAGACCGGCGCCCACGGCTGGATGCGGCGGCGGTCGCGCAAGGCTCTGCGCAGGCTGCGCGACATCTTCGAGACCCAGCGTGTGGGGGACCTGCCGCGCGCGACGATCGGCGGTGCCGACCCGGGCAAGGCACCGCGCTTCGGCGACCATGTCCCCTCGGGACACGGCGTCGCCGTCGCCGACAGGTAGACTGCCCGCCGCCGATGGCCCTCCGCAACCGAACCCTCGCCGCCTGCGCGCTCGCGCTCGCCTTCGCTGGAGGGCTGTCCGCGTGTGGCGCCGACCACGAGTCGATCGGCGTCGAGGAGCCGGCCCGCGAGGGGCTCTCGGTCAATATCGGCGGGCTCGACTACAACGTCTTCATCACGCGC
>CAMLNW010000296.1 GCA_946481495.1 uncultured Actinomycetes bacterium | reverse complement strand
CGCGGCTGACGTGGCCCTTCTTGTCGACGGTGTAGATCCACATGTCCGTGGTGGCCGGGCCGGCGGCCTCGTAGCCGAAGCAGACCATCTCGCAGGACGACGTGGCTGCGGCCGACCGCCTCATCACCGCCCGCGGCGGACCGGCCTGGGACGACGACAGCTACCAGCGGCTCGACGAAGCCGCCGACGCGCGTGAAGTCGCCGAGGTAGGCCCCGTCGTAGTCAGGCGTGTAGCGGACGCCGTGCGGATGGACGGTCAGCGGCTGGGCGAAGCGGCCGGTGGCCATGTTGCGGAAGTTGACGACGATTGTGTCGCCGACCTCGGCGCGCAACGTCGGCCCGGGCATCTTCGGCGGCCCGATCGGCTCGGCGAAGCCGGCGCTGTAGCGCTGGTAGACGAGCGCGGTGAAGCGACTCGGCCGCGGCGCCGGCTTGCCCATCCACTGGTCGTCGCCGTTCGGCGCGACGTTCCACTTCACCGGCCGCGCCGCGATCCAGTACTCGCGCTTCTGGCCGCCGGGCTGCGGCTGCGGGCTCGGGAAGGAGGCCGAGTCGAGCGGGTCGCGCTTGGCCTGCTTCTTCCTCGCCGCCGATTGCGGACGCCGCAGCGACGCCATCGCCGCATCGACCTTCTCGACGTCGTCGGCCGTGCGCACCGCGACCTGCTTGCCGTCGATCGTGCACAGCAACATCGCCGCCCCGCCGACGCCGAAGAACCGCCGCCGGTCCAGCCGCGCTCCACCTATCCCATGGGCGTCATTCCACCCGTCGATCCCATCGCCCATGTACACCATGGAATAGGCCTTGTACCCACGTGCGTCAAGCCGGAACCGCGGATGTTGGCCGGATAGGTGTTTGGGTACGCCGCTGTTGCACCCTGCGGGAGAATTAGAGCTCTGATGTCCGGGGCCAGTCCATGGCCGCGTCGGCGCGCCGGATCAGCTCGTCCACGACCGCCTTGGAGGAGTCCACGTGAAGTGTCGCCGCGATGCCTTCGGCCAGCTTCGGTCCGCGTCGGTAGCGCCGTCCTCGAGTCCGGCCTTCTCGTTCGAGGAGCCCGGCCGCATCGGCTGCGACCAGGTCATTGCGGGCAGTCGCCACGCTGGCGTCGATCATCGCCGAGTAGTAGCCGGTGGTGATGTCGCGGTCGTAGAAGCTGTCGTAGAGGGCGTTCGCGAGCCGGGTCGTCAGTCCGACGTCATCCAAGAGGTTCTCCAGGGCGGTCCAAAGCATTCCCTCGAAGCGCTGCCTCAGTGCCAAAGTCCGCACCTGGCTCAGCTGAGCCGCGACATGGGTAGAGACGAAGGGCGTCACGTCGGAGGTCGGATCGAACTCCGTTCCCAAGCAGTCGAACGCTCCGTAGTAGCGGTCGGGATGCTTGCCCCACCACTCCTCGAGGCTCGTGAACGCGGGATGACGAAAGCCGCCGCGATACATGGCGAGGGACGCCAGCACGCGTGCGGTTCGTCCGTTGCCATCTCGAAAGGGGTGGACAGCCGCAATGGCAACGTGAGCCCACGCGGCGGCGATCGCCGGATGCCAATCGGTCGCCTCCAGCGTCCCTCCGATCTCGTCGACGAGGGTGGGCACTGCATCTGGCGGTGGTGGTGCGAACACGGTCTGCCCGCTGCTGTCGTTGGTGATCCATGCCGCGCCCGTCCGAAGGCGGCCGGCCCCCATCGCGAGAGTGCCCGCGGCAACTCTGTCCTGGACCCCCACGACCAGCTCGCGATTCCAGAGCAGCGTGCCGTCGTCGGACCGGCGCTGCACGTACTTCATCGCGTCCCGGTAACCGCGAACCAACGCCTGATCCTCCTCGGATACCGACTCCGGCGCGTCGCCCGCGAGGATCTTGAGCGTGTCGTCGATTGTGACTGGCACGCCCTCCATGCTGGTCGAGGCGGCCACCGCCTCGGCCTCGAGCGAACGGCGCAGCCGCCCCTCCCAGCGGTGCGGCAGTATCCGCTCGTCGAGGCGCTTAGCCCACACGTCGAGTTCGGCAGTCAGCGCCGTGAGGGAACTGTCGTCGAAAGCCAAAAGCATTCGCTAATAGATTAGCGAATGGATCTTCGATCCGGTCTCAGGCGTAGCTTGCGCAGTCGTGCGCCTGATCGTTGCTCGCTGTGAGGTTCGCTATACCGGCCGGTTGACGGCGGTGTTGCCGGAGGCGTTGCGGCTGCTGATGATCAAGTCGGACGGGTCGGTGATGGTGCATGCCGACACGGGTGGATTCAAGCCGTCCAATTGGATGACGGCGCCGACGGTGATCGAGGAGGAAGAGGGTCGGATCGTGGTGCGCAAGCACGCGGGCAAGACCGAGGATCGGCTCGACATCGCGATCGCCGAGGTGATCTCCGACGTGACGCACGACATGGGCGAGGCGGCGGCGCTCGAGAAGGACGGCGTCGAGCGCGACCTGCAACTCCTGCTTGCCGCCGACCCCGAGGCGATCGACCTCATGTGCCGGGACACGGGCGACGGCTGGGTCGCCGTCGAGATCAAGCGCGTGGCGACGATCGACGCGGTCGAGCAGCTGACGCGTTACCTGGAGCGGATCGCGGCCGACCCGTCGTTCACCGAGGACTGCCGCGGCGTGCTGGCCGCTCAGCAGATCAAGCCGCAGGCGCGCGTGCTCGCCGAGTCGCGCGGGATCGCCTGTGTCGAGGTCGACATCGAGGTGTTGCGCGGCGAGCGCGAGCCGGATCTGACGCTTTTCGCTTAGCCGGGCCGCTTCGCGATCCCCGATCCGGGGTAGCGCTCGGGCATGAGCGATAGCGGCGCCGGCCACGTTGCCTAT
>CAMLNW010000295.1 GCA_946481495.1 uncultured Actinomycetes bacterium | reverse complement strand
GGCCGGCCGCGAGCACGACGCCGCGCGCCGTGTGCACTTGCCGGTCGCGCCGCCTGCGAGCGCCCGGGCGCTCGGTCATGACGAAGTAGCCCTCCGAGCCGTCGGCGGCGCCCAGCGGCTGGACGTCGACGACCTCGCGCTCGGCCATCACGTCTACGCCGCGCCGCTCGGCGAGCCAGAGGTAGTTCTTGACGAGCGTGTTCTTCGCCCCCTGCGGGCAGCCGACCATGCAACGCCCGCAGCGCGTGCAACCGGTGCGCTCCGGCCCCTCGCCACCGAAGAACGGGTCGGGAACGGTCTTGCCCGGCTCGCCGAGGAAGACGCCGACGCGCGCCCGCCGATAGGTGTCGCTGACCCCCAGCTCCTCGCCGAGCTCGCGCAGCAGGTCGCCGGCCACGTCGTCCTGGTCGTAGTCGACGACGCCGAGCATCCGCTGCGCCTCGTCGTAGTGCGGCGCCAGCTCGGACTTCCAGTCGCCGAGCGCGCTCCACTGTGGATCCTCGAAGAAGCGGCCGGGCGGCACGTAGAGCGTGTTCGCGTAGCCGAGGCTGCCGCCGCCGACCCCGCTGCCGGAGACGACCGTGACGTCCTTGAACGTCGTCAGCCGGAAGATCCCGCGCAGCCCGAAGCGCGGGTTCCAGAAGTAGCGCCGCAGATCCCAAGTCGACCGCGGCAGCTCGTCGTCGGCGTAGCGCTTGCCGCTCTCGAGCACGCCCACCGAGTAGCCCTTCTCGGCCAGCCGCAGCGCCGACACGCTGCCGCCGAACCCCGAGCCAAGGACGAGCCAGTCGTAGTCGTAGGCCACCGGCGCAGCTTACTCACGAAACTGGCCAGCTAGCCAATCAACTGTCCGCGGAGGGATAACGCCACTACTAGAACAACGTTCTAGAGCGTTGTTCTAGTGTCTCGTGGTATGGCGGGCGCCGGGACACGTAACCAGTCGAAGTTCGACCCGCGGCGCGGGCCGCCGGCGCAAGCCGACAAGGTCCTGACCACCGCCTTGCGGCTGTTCGACCTCCACGGCTACAGCGCCACCACGATCGAGGACATCAAGTTGCAGTCCGAGGTCAGCGTCGGGGTGATCTATCACCACTTCGGGAGCAAGGAGGGGATTGCCGGGGCACTGTACGTGCAGTCGCTGCACGACTTCCAGCGCGGGTTGATTCGCACGATCGATCGCCGTAAGCCGGGCGTGGAGCGGGCGGTGAAGGCGGCGGTCGGCTATCACCTCGAATGGATGGACCGGAACCGTGCTCGGGCGGCGTTCATGCTGCGCCGCCGGGAGACGGAGATCACACAGGCGAACCGTTCGGACGTCAGTCAGCTCAATCAACGGCTGCTCGAGGAAATCGAGTCCTGGTACCGGCCTCTCGTCGAGGGAGGCGAAGTTCGCGAGCTGCCGCTGCCGCTGCTCTACTCGATCTGGTTCGGCCCGACGCAGGAGTACGCGCGCTCGGTACTCGACGGACCGTTGCTGAAACGCGGAACGAAGTTGGCGGACTCGACGTTGGCGTTGGCCGACGCCGCCTGGGCGGCCCTCTGCCCGGACTAGCTGGCGGCGAGCCGCTCGGCGGCGGCCTCGACCTTGTCCGGGTCCGGCTCCCAGTGAGCCTCCGGATCAATCGGGGTGTCGCGCAGGTAGGCCTCGGCGTCGAGCGCGGCGGCGCAGCCGGAGCCGGCGGCAGTGATCGCCTGGCGGTAGGTGTGGTCGATCAGGTCGCCGGCGGCGAAGACGCCACCGAGCCTGGTGCGGCTGGACCGCCCCTCGACCTTGACGTAGCCGTTCTCGTCGACGTCGACCTGGGCGGCGACGAGCTGCGAGTTCGGCTGGTGGCCGATCGCGATGAAGGCGCCGTCGATCTCGAGCGCGCGGTCCTCGCCACCCTCGGTGTTGGTCAGCAGCGCACGACCGAGCGATCCGTTCTCGCCAGCCTCGAAGCGCTCGACGGCGTACGGCGTCAGCAGCTCGATGTTGTCGGTCTCGCGCGCGCGGTCGAGCATGATCGCCGAGGCGCGGAACTCGTCGCGCCGGTGGACGACCTTGACCTCGGCGGCGAACTTCGCGAGGAAGGTCGCCTCCTCCATCGCGGTGTCGCCACCGCCGACGATGATCGTCCGCTTGCCGCGGAAGAAGGCCGCGTCGCAGGTCGCGCAGTACGAGACTCCGCGTGAGGAGAGCTCCTCCTCGCCGGGTACGCCGAGCTTGCGCGGATCGGCGCCCATCGCGAGCACGACACTGCGCGCGCGGTACTCCTGGTCGCCGACCCAGACACGGTGGACGCCACCGTCGGAGAGCTCGAGCCGGGTCGCGTCGTCGGTGACGAAGCGCGTGCCGAACCGCTCCGCCTGGGTGCGGAACTGCTGCATCATCTCCGGCCCCATGACGCCCTCGGGATAGCCGGGGTAGTTCTCGACGTCGGTCGTCTGCTGCAGCAGGCCACCCCACTGGAAGCCCTCGATCACCAACGGCTCGAGATCGGCGCGGGCGGTGTAGAGCGCGGCCGTGTAGCCGGCAGGCCCGCTGCCGACGATGATCACGTCCTCAATTCGCTTGTCCGTTCCTGTCGCGTCGCTCATCTGGCCTCCGCCGTTACCCCTGTCACTTTACTTTCTGAAGTATAGCCCTGCCGCTCGCTCTCCCAGCGGGCCACCGTGCGGCGCAGCTGGAAGAAGGCGACGACCCCCGGCGGGATCGGCAGCCAGAACGCGATCAATTTCGCCTACATCCTCTATCTGCGCGGCCGCCGCGAGAACGTGCCCGCCGACGATCTGGAACGCCCCCAGGCCCTCGGCGAAAAGCACGAGGCCGA
>CAMLNW010000294.1 GCA_946481495.1 uncultured Actinomycetes bacterium | reverse complement strand
ATCCTGATTGTGCACGACGACGAGGAGCGCGAGTTCGCTTACACCGCCGGTGCGGAGAAGTCGGTGACGGAGGCGGAGCGCCAGGGCTGGACCCTGGTCAGTGTCAAGGACGACTGGAAGGCGGTGTTCCGATGAGCGACCTGACGGCTATCGACATCCTCATGCTTCCCGGCGAGCCGATGCTGGGACGGGCCGGGGCGCTGAACGAGGAGATGCGCCAGAGCGTCCCCGAGGGCTTCGCGCTCGACGCCCGCCACACCCCCCACATCACCCTGCTGCAGCGCTACGTTCGCAGCGACGATCTCGACCACTTGTTCGAGGCGGTCAAAGGCGCGATCGACGCGACTGACCCGGATTCGCTGAAGCTGCGAGCGGTGAAGATCGCCCACATGGAGACCGCCTCGCAGCCCGGACTGGGCCTGACCGGTCTCGTCGTTCAACCTGGCGCCGGAGTGCTCGATCTCCAGAGTTCGCTGATCGCCGCCGTGGAGCCCTTCGTCGAGTCCGGCGGGACCGCTGCCGCCTACGTGACCACGGCGGAGGAGCCGGAGATCAACGACGACACGATCGCCTACGTCGAGCGCTACGTACCCGACCATAGCGGCGAGAACTTCATCGCCCACGTCACCGTTGGCCTCGCGAAACTCGACTTCCTCTCGGACCTGGAGAGCAAGCCATTCGACGCCTTCGCGTTCCGCCCGGCCGGCTTCGCCGTCTTCCAACTCGGCAACGACGGGACCGCGCAGCGCGAGTTGACGAGGTGGGACGCACCCCACGCCTAGCGCCATCGCCTACTCAGCGCTCTGATAATCTGATTCCATGAGGCAGGTCACGGCAACCGAGGCTGCGCGGCGCTTCTCCGAGATGCTGGACTCCGTGGAGAACAGGCGGGAGAGCTTCGTCGTCATCCGCCGAGGTCGCGCCGTAGCGACCGTGGGACCGGCCGCGGGATCAACAGGGCGAGATCTCAAGGATGTCCTGAAGCGAAACCGCCCAGACGCGGCGTGGGCAGATGAGTTGCGCGAGCTGCGCGACTCCATCGGCAGCGAGACGGACCCCTGGCACGCCTGATCCTCGACACGACGGTCCTCGTCGCCGCCGAGCGCGGGACCGACGCCTCGCTCGACTTAATTGGCGACGAGGAGGACATCGCGATAGCCACGATCACCGCTGCCGAGCTACTGGTTGGCGTCGAGCTGGCAGACGCGAAGCGCCGACAGAAGCGCGAGCGCTTCGTGACCGAGATCCTGGAGACCGTCTCGATCGAGCCGTACGACCTGACGATCGCCAGAGCACACACCGCGCTTCTCGCACACACCCGACGAGAGGGCCGGCCGCGCGGAGCGCACGACCTCCAGATCGCCGCCACCGCACGCGCCACCGAGCGCACCGTCGTAACCGCAGACCGCGAAGGATTCGCCGACCTCCCCGGCGTCCAGGTGCGCGAGCAGGATGCCTAGCTAGTCGCCTTCTGCATCAGGACGCGCGCAGTACCGTCAATGAGACTCCGCGCGCGCCCGAGCCAAGAACATTGAGTTATCCTGGTGGATGCGCGGCGGACTCGCGCTCCATCGATGACAAGAGGGGGAACCATGATTGGCTCTATGGCCATCAGGCGGCTGGGGGTTGTGTACGCGATCATCGCGGTGATCGCCATTGCCGGCTGCAGTGCGGCGACCGAGGCGGGATTGAGTGAGAGCTCGACGTGTCAGGAGTTCTTGGCCGCCGATCCCGCCGATCAGCAGTCCATCACTCAGCAACTGGCGGGCAAGTTCGGCAAGGCGAGCTATGCCACCCCGCTCGGCATGCCAGCTGTTCCGTACTACTGTGCCAAGAATCCTGACGTGACCCTGCAGGAGTTCTTTGAGGCGGCTGGCTAGCGTTGTTCTTTCTAATACGGTTAGTCGCGGTACTGCTGGTCGCGTCTGGCGCTATCGGCATCGCCGCGTGCGGCGAAGAGGACCTACGTTCCCGACCAGCCATCGAGGCCCCTTCCAAGTCGCCTACCGCCGACGAGTCCACGTCTGACCCCGTCACCGTTTCATATCGGGGATCAAGCGGCACGGCGACGCTCGAGATCCGGGTCGGAGCAGCACAGGCGGCCGAGACCGCAACCGACCCAGGCGCGCTGGCATGTGCGCGGCTCTTGGCACGAACCGGCCAGGCTGCAGGCGCCATGTCGACACCCGTCACCGTCACGGGTGAGGTGGCTTCCGGATCCGGGCCCCTAGTTGCCAGAATCGGCTCACTCTATGAGGTGGTCGGCGGCGAGGTACGCGACCTTAGCTACGCCGGGGTGATGTTCGGCGTCAAGTACAGCGACTTCGCGCCCCAGTGCGACCAGGACACCGATGCGGGCACCGTCCGCTGGGAGTCCGGATCGGGGTCGTGGTCGACCTGGGTCGTCGTGCCGGCGTCAAGCACCTCATCGGGCGGGTCTCGAAGCGTGCTGATCGCACCAGGCGCCACGGTCGGCTCCGGGTTCGGCGGCGACACCGAGCTGAGCGGCGGGCAGTCGTCACCCCTCGTCCGCTGCGGACAAGCCGCGGACGGCGAGCTGCCGCCCGCGTACGTCGCCCTCGATCGGGACTTCGCGCTCGAGAGCGGCTGTCTCACTTTCGGGGGCGCGCAGACCACACCGATTACCGATCGGATATGCCACGCGACGTATCCAAACGGCGGCAGCACGACCGCCAACGGTCGCATGACCTATGACCGTGAGGCCAGCCTTGGACAGGTGTGCAACGGATTCGGTGTCGACCATGGTCAAGTCACCCCGGGGATGCGGTGCGCCCTCATCGCCGGCGCCGCGATCTTCGACAAGAGCACCGCTGCTCCCATCAATCGACTGTGTGATGCCCGGGAGATCGTGCAGGCGTTT
>CAMLNW010000293.1 GCA_946481495.1 uncultured Actinomycetes bacterium | reverse complement strand
GTTCGAGCTATACGGCGCAGCTGTTGGCGGATCCGCCGTTCATCGGCGAAAAGGTTCGCGAGGAGGCCGAGGAGGTGACGCGCGCCGCGCGTGAGGAGTCGGATCAGCGTGTGCGTGAGGAGGCCGCCGACGTGCTCTACCACCTGGCGGTGCTGCTGGCTTCGCGCGACATGTCGTACACGGACGCATTCGAGGAGCTCAATGCCCGTCGCAAGTGAGGGGTTGGAGGTCTCGCCGTCGCTGGAGGAAGTCCGTGAGCTGGCGCGGGAGCACACGCTGGTGCCCCTGCGTCATACGTTCATCGACGACTGCGAGACGCCGGTCTCGGCCTACCTGAAGCTGCGCGGCGATGGGCCGTCGTTCCTGTTGGAGTCGGCGGAGCAGGGACAGCGGTTCGGGCGCTGGTCGTTTCTGGGCTTCCGTCCACGTGGTGTGATCCGGCTCGATGAGGGCCGGCTGACGGTCGATAGCGAGCCGCGCGACTTCGACGATCCTTACGCGGCGGTCGCGGACGAGCTGAGCCGCTATCGGATCGCTCCGATCGAGGGCCTGCCGCCGTTCGTCGGCGGTGCGGTCGGACTATTCGGCTACGACCTCGTCCGTCATGCGGAGCCTTCGGTCGGCCAGGGGAATCCCGACGAGCTGGGGACGCCCGACATGGCACTGATGGTCACTGACGTGCTGGTGGTCTTCGACCATCTGCGTCACGAGCTCTCGATCCTCGCCAACGTCTTCGCCGAGGACGACCTCGACGAGGCCTATGCAGAGGCCCAGGCTGCGATCGCCGAGGTGCGCGAGCGGCTGGCAGGGCCGGTCCCGCGTGTCCAGGCGGGCATCCAGGCGCCGCCCAGCTACGAGTCGAACATCGGCTCTGAGGGCTACGCCGCCGCGGTCGAGCGCTGCAAGGAGTACATCCGCGCCGGCGACGCGTACCAGATCGTCCCGAGCCAGCGCTGGAGCGCCGACTGCCCGGTCAGCGCCTTCTCGATCTACCGGGGTCTGCGCGCGGTCAACCCGAGTCCGTACATGTACTTCCTCGACTTCGGCGACTTCGAGATCGCCGGCGCGTCGCCGGAGTCGCTGGTCAAGGTGACCGGCAGGCGCGCCGAGCAGCGGCCGATCGCGGGGACGCGGCCGCGCGCGGCGACCGCCGCCGAGGATCTCGAGCTGGCCGAGGATCTGCTCGCCGACGAGAAGGAGCGCGCCGAGCACGTGATGCTCGTCGACCTCGCGCGCAACGACCTCGGTCGCGTCTGCGAGTACGGCAGCGTCAAAGTCGACGAGCTGATGGTCGTCGAGACCTACTCGCACGTCCTGCACATCGTCTCGTCGGTCTCCGGGACGCTGCGCGACGACGTCACGCCGATGGACGCGCTCGCCGCGTCACTGCCCGCCGGGACGCTTTCCGGCGCGCCGAAGATCCGCGCGATGCAGATCATCGACGAGCTCGAGCCGACCAAGCGCGGTCCCTACGGCGGCTCCGTCGGCTACCTCTCCTACAGCGGCGACCTCGACGCCTGCATCTACATCCGCTCCGCCGTCGTCAAGGACGGGCGCGTCCACCTCCAGGCCGGCGGCGGCATCGTCGCCGACTCCGATCCCCAGTACGAGGTGCGCGAGACCGAGCACAAGGCCGGCGCCGTCTTCCAGGCGATCGAGCTGGCGTGTAGGCAGGCGGACTGGGCATGAGCGTTGTCGTTCTGGATAACTACGACTCGTTCACCTACAACCTGGTCCAGTACCTCGGGGAGTTGGGCGCCGACCCGATCGTGGTGCGCAATGACGTTGCGACCGTCGACGAGTTGCTCGCCAAGACTGGCGACGGCAAGCTGATCGTCTCGCCTGGACCGTGCACGCCGAACGAGGCCGGCATCTCGATCGAGGCGATCCGCCGCTTTGGCCAGGAGCGCGTCCCGGTGCTCGGCGTCTGTCTCGGCCACCAGGCGATCGGCGCCGCCTTCGGCGGTCGCGTCGTCCGCGGCGAACCGGTTCACGGCAAGACCGCGACGATCGAGCACGACGGCAAGACGATCTTCTCGGGGCTTGACCGTCCACTCGAGGTTGGCCGCTACCACTCGCTGGTGATCGACTCCGACCTGCCGCCGGAGCTGGAGCGGTCGGCGTCGTTCGGCGACATCGTGATGGGCGTCCGTCACCGCGAGCTACCGGTCGAGGGCGTGCAGTTCCATCCCGAGTCGGTGCTGACCGGCGAAGGTATGGCCATACTTCGCAACTTCCTCGCGCTCTGAAGCCGGGGAAGGGGAGACCGAAATGCCCAATCCGATCCTTACCGAGGCGATCGACCGGCTCTGCCGCGGCGAGGCGCTGAGCGCCGACGAGGCGACCGCCTGCCTGCACGAGGTGATGGAGGGACGCGCGTCGGAGATCCAGACGGCTGGACTGCTGATCGCGTTTCGAACCAAGGGCGAGACGGTCGAGGAGATCGCGGGGATGGCGCGAGCGATGCGCGAGCTGTCGACGCCGGTCGAGTCGTCGCGCGCCGACCTCGTCGACACCGCCGGCACCGGCGGCGGTCGCCCGACCTTCAACGTCTCGACGACGGCGGCGTTCGTCGCCGCCGGCGCCGGCTGCCCGATGGCCAAGCACGGCAACCGCTCGGCGACCGGCCGCTCGGGCTCCGCTGACGTGCTCGAGGCGCTCGGCGCGCGGATCGACCTCGGCCCCGAGGCCGTCGCGACCTGCATCGATGAGATCGGCTTCGGCATGGTCTTCGCGACGACGGCGATCTTGTCGCGGGCGCGCGCCTCAGCGTCGGGCTCGTCGCGGTAGGCGTTGGCCAGGATCGTGACCGTGTGCTTGAGGTGGTCGAAGGCGACCAGCGCGTCGGTGACGCAGTTCTGGTCGCGGATGCGCAATCACAAGC
>CAMLNW010000292.1 GCA_946481495.1 uncultured Actinomycetes bacterium | reverse complement strand
CGGCGGCGTCGCGCTGCTGCCCGGCGCGCACGGTCGTCACCCCCAGCCCGATGTGCTGGAAGGCATAGCCGGCGGCGAAGTCGGCGAGCGAACGCAGGAGAAAGACGGCGACGAAGAGCAGGCTCTGTGTCTGCAGGATGGTGGTGTAGATGACCTGATAGCCGACCTCGCCGAACAGCGTCCGTGCAGCCTTCGCGTTCGTCAGGATGTTCATCAACTGGCGGTCGGTGCCAAACCGGCCCTTGTGCGCGAGCTGATTGATCTGCCACGGCCCGATCGAGTGGTCGGGGTACTTGAAGTTCGTCGTCCTCGGGTCAAAAGTGCCGCCCGTCTCGCGGCCAGCGATCGCGAGCATGTTCACGAGGGTCCGACCGCGGAAGCCAGCCGTCCGTGCGGCAACGGCCGCCGTGTTGATCGCCGATCCCGCGACGCCGCCACGGCCGAAGTGCGGCGCCTGGTTCATCAGCGCGTCCTGACGGGACGCGCCAGCGCCGAGCAGCGCCTGACCTGACCAGGTGAAGACCTCAGTGTCCGGGCGGAGCATCATCGGCACCGTGTCAGCGGCGACGGGCTGTCCGGGGACGGTGAACCATCCGCCAGCCGGGTCGCGCAACAGCTCGCCGGGAGACAGGATGGCCGGCACGAGACCGCCCTCGGCGAGCTCGATCCGGCCGCCGGCCCGGTTGCCCTTCGGCCGGCGCTTGTATTGGAACGGGATGCCGGCCATGACACCGTCGATCGCGCCCTTGAATTGGAACTTCAGGTCGTCGGCGTCGAGCTGCGTCTTGACTTTGACGTCGACCTGCTTGCCCTTCAGGGTGCGGATCGCGCCCTTGAGGTCGTTGATGCGGTCCTTCGACGCGCCGGTCGCGCGCGCCATCCGCAGCTGCTCTCGCAGCATCGCGAGCGTGTCGTTGCGGGCCTTACGCTCGGCGGCCGCGAGCTCGCGGGTGTTCGCGGCGAGCTTCTTGCGCTGCTCGGCCAGGTAGCCGTCCGCGTCTCGGCCGAGCTTGACGACGTTGATCTTCTTGATCTCGTCGCGCTCCTCGCGCAGCCGCTTAGCGTTCTCCTGGCTCTGGCTTGCCCGCTTCTTCAGAGTCCCGAGCTCGCCCTTGGCGTCAGCCAGGTTCTTGCGGCGCTCGTCGCCTGCGTCGCGCTCGGCGCGGTTGAGGGCCTTGACGTCCTTCTGGTGCTGGCGCCGGGCTTGCGCAAGCGATGTCTCGAGGCGCTCAAGCTCGGTGCCGGTCACGCCCTTCGCGCGCGCCTCGCGCAGCGCCTCCTCGGCCTCCTTGACGCCAACGGCCGAGCTGCGCTCTTGGAGCCGCGCGTCGGTCACTTTGCCCGACGCGTCGGCGTAGCCGTCGAGCGCGTTGCGGACGCCGAGGATCGCGTCGCGGAACTGTTGCTGCGAGATCGTCGCCTCGTCGGTCTCGTGGCTCATGCCCATCAGGGCGCCCGCGACCGTGCCGGCGAGCACGGCGAGCGCTCCGATGCCGGTCGATGCCATCGCCAGGCTCAGCCCGCGGGACGCGCCGGTGGCGATGCGGGAAGCTGCCGCGTGGCGAAGCACGGCCACGGTCGACGCGTTCGTGACGCCGGTCTGGGCGGCGTAGACGGTGCGTAGGGTGCCGATCCCGCCCGCGAGGGCTTGGAGCGTCCCGACGAACGACGAGATCTTGCCGACGGCGAACACGGCCCCGAGGCCGACCATCCGGCCGGTAAGGCCGCCGACGGCGGCGGAGAGCGTGACGACGCCCGCCTCGCTCTGGACGAAGCCCGTGGCCAGCTCGAGCACGTCGAGGGCGAGCGGACCGAGGACGCCGCCGACCGATGTCGCGGTGCCGGCGATCTGGCCGAGTGTGTCGACGAACTCGCCGCCGGCTCCCGTCCCGTTCGCCATCTCGCCCGCGAAGTCGGCCGCGCCGCCGGCCATGTCCCGAAGGACGGGCATCGCGACCGAGCCGCCGATGATCGCGAGGCTCTCGACAGCCCCCTCGAGCTGCTCGATGTCGCCCTTGAGATTGTCCTGGCGCTCGGCGGCGACCTTGGCGGCGTAGCCCTGCTTGCGCGTCGCCGCCTCTAGCCGGTCGAGCTTCTTGGGACCGGCGTCGTAGAGGGCGAGCAGCGCTCGGAACCCGTCGGCGCCAGCGAGCGTCTTCAGCGTCGCTAGACGCTGCTGGTTGCCCATCTTGCCGAGCTTGTCCCGGAGCATGTCCGAGACGTCGGCGAGCGGGCGCATCTTGCCCTCGGCGTCGAAGAAGTCGAGGCCGAGTTTCTGCGCGAGCTCTGCCTGCTTGGCGGTCGGGCCGGCGAGCTGCATCAGCGCGGCCTTCATCGACGTGCCGGCGTCGGAGTTCTTGACACCGGCCTCGGCGAGCGCCTCGAGGAAGACGGTCGTCTCCTGGAAGTCGTAGCCGGCGGCCTTCGCCGCGCCGCCGCCCTGCGTCATCGCCATCGCGAAGTCGCCGACGTCGGCGGTCGTTCGGTTGGCCGCGACCGCGAACGAGTCGGCGACCGACTGAGACTTCGACCCCTCCAGGCCGAAGAGCTTCATCGCGTTCGCGACGTACGCCGCGGCGTCGCCAAGCTCGAGGTTGCCGGCGGCGGCGAGGCTCAGCGCCGATTTCAGGCCGCCGCCGAGGATCTGCTGCGCGGTGAGGCCGCCCTTGGCGAGCTCGGTTTGCGCGACTGCTGCCTCGGTGGCCGAGTACTTCGTGTCAGCGCCGGCCTTGATCGCCTGCGCGCGCAGGCTGCCGAGACGCTTCTCGTACTCCGCGCCGGTCGCGGAGAGCTGGGAGAGCTGCTCGTCGAAGTCGGCGGTGGTCTTGACGATCGCGAGCACGCCGCCGGCTGCGCCGATGGCGGCCGCGGCCGCGCCCTTCTTGATCA
>CAMLNW010000291.1 GCA_946481495.1 uncultured Actinomycetes bacterium | reverse complement strand
GCGATCACCCGGTATGTGAGCACAGCCGGGAAGACGATGCCAGCGGGGATCCCGAACAGCACAAAGGCGCCGATCATCCCCGCGTCGACCGAGCCGACGCCGCCGGCCGGCGACGGGATCAGGTTGGCGGCCATCCCGACGAAGAAGCCCTGGACGAGCACGCCGAACGGGACGTCGCCGCCGAACGCCTCGAAGCTCGCCCACAGCACGCCGATATTGGCCGCCCAGAAGCCGATCGCTCCGCCGATCGCGAGCGCGCCCTGGCGCGGGTGGCGGACGTAGTCGATCGCGGTGCGGATGCCGGTCGCGGCGGTCGCGGGAACCGGCGCCAGCTTGGCCGCGCCGCGCGCCAGCCGCCCCTTGCCCTTGAAGCTCGAAAGCCGCCGCTCGAGATCGCCCGGGATCAGCGCGATCAGCCCGGCGATCAGCATCGCCCCCGCCGCGAGCGCCGCCGGGACGATCGTTCCCGCGACCGGCGCGTCGCCGGGCAGCACGCCGGTCCGCAGCAGCACGCCGAAGATGATCAGCGCGAACCCGTAGACCGAGTACATCAGCACCAGGAAGGCGACCATCCGGCAGGCCGAGCGGCGGCGCGGCATGCCGGCCTTGCGCAGCGCCCAATAGGTCAAGACGATCCCGCCGACGCCGGCGGCCGAGAAGATCCGCGTCGCGGCGAGACCGGCCATCGTGATCTGGTAGCTGGCGTTGGCGTCGAGGCGCTTGCGCACGCCCGCCGACGCATTCCCGCCGAGCACACCGCGGAACAGCATCACGTATGCGCCGAACGCCGCGACGTTGAAGACGACCGCGATCACGACCCAGTACCAGTCGGCGTGGCTGATCCGCGCCAGCTCGCCGTCGAGGCCGACGATCCGCGGGAACAGCACGTAGATCGCCGCGATCAGCGCCAGGACCAGCAGCAAGCCGAAAGTCAGGCGGCGCCGGTCGAGCAGCATCGCGCCCATCCCCGATACGCGCTCGTCCTCCTCGTGGTCCTCCTCGAAGACGTCCTCGTCGTCCTCGGCGCGCACCGCCATCAGGCTGCCCCGGGCTCCAGTCGCTGGATCGCCCGCGCTGCCCGCAGCGCGGCCGGCGCCGCCACCGGCGTGCCACGGCGAACCACTTCGGAGAGCGCGAAGCCGGCGATCAGGTCGACGACGTAGTGCTCGCCGAGATACACCAGGCCGAAGCCCAGTGTCAGTGCGTAGGCCCAGCCCAGCGCGCCTGGCCCCCTGCCGACCTCAGACAGCACCCGGGCGGCCATTACCGATGTTCCAAAGTGCAGTGACGGCATGGCAGCGAAGGGATTGCCCTCCAACCCATCGTAGAGCGGTCGCCAGAAACGACCCCAAAAGCGCTCGCCGGACTCGACCATGATCCGCCGCAGCGGCGCGGTCCGCCCGCTCTCGGCGGCATACCAGGGCGGCGCCGTCGGGATCGCCCAGTAGACGACCAGGCCGAGGTCGAAGGTGGCCGCCGTCATCGCCGCGCCGCGCACGAACCGGTCGTGGTGGCGCAACAGCAGGTAGGCGACGGTCCCGTGCGGGACCACGAACCATGCCCAGTGGACCATCGACAACGCCAGGTCGTGCGGCCGCACCTCGCCCGGCCTCCCGAACGCCCGCTGGAGGCGCGCGTTCGGCAGCTCGCCACCGCCGATCAGCCGGTCGATACGAATCGGATAGTCGACATGCGTCCGCCGCAACAGCGCGTCGGGATCGTCGTCGGGCATGTCGTAGTGGGCGTAGTAGGCCCACATCTGGAGCGCGTAGATGCCGGCGTCGCGCAGGCGCGTGCGCGGGGTTGCCAACGCGAGCGCCACTGGCGCCTGAAACGAGAGCGCGGTGACGACCTGTGGCTTCAGCCGCAGGCGGTGACGGAGGAGCGGCGTGGCGATCCCGACCGCGACGGCGCCCCACGCGAGTGTCCGGAGGGCGCGCGAGCTTCGCAAACCGGCGCCAGCCTATCGGGCGGCTTCCAGGATGCGGACCTCGACCGGAGCGCGCTCCGCGAACACCTCGGCGTCGGCGCGCGTCCCGAGATGACTGCCCCAGTGCATCGGCACCGCGACGCGCGGCTGGATCCGTCGCGCAGCCTCGACCGCCTCACCGGCCGTCATCACATAGCCGCCGCAGACCGGCAGCAGCGCGACATCGACGCCGACCACCGCGTCCATCTCGGGGATCACATCGGTGTCCCCGGCGTGGTAGAGCCGCTCTCCGCGCACGTTGACGTCGAAGCCGACCCAGCCCGCCTCGCGCGGATGGAAGGCATTGCCGTCGCTGTCGCGCTTCGAGGTGTTGTACGCCGCTACCGCGGTGACGTCGATGCCGCGCAGATGGTCGAGCTCGATCGTCTCGCCTGGAGCGATCGACGCGACCTGCCCGCTCGCCCGCTCGGCGACCGCCGCCGGCGCGATCAACCACGTCTCGTCGTGCGAGAGCGCCTCGACGTCCTGTGGCGAGAAGTGGTCGTAGTGGCCGTGGGTGACCAGGATGACGTCGGCCGACGGCGCCCCCACAGGTGTTCGGTAGGGGTCGATGTAGACCATCGTCCCGCCCGTCTCGATCCGAAAGCTCGCGTGCCCGAGCCAGACGACCGAATCGATCAGCATGCGGCCAGGATACGGTTGCGGACGTGAGCTACGAGACGATCACCTGGGAGCAGGAGGGCGGCGTCGGCCGGATCGTCCTCAACCGCCCCGACACACTGAACGCCTGGAACAGCCAGCTCGGCGCCGATCTCAAGGAGGTCGTCGAGCGCGCCGCGAGCGACGAGTCCGTGCGCGCGGTCCTGCTGACTGGGGCCGGGCGCGCCTTCTCATCCGGCGCCGATCTCAAGGCGGGCATGGACCAGATCGCCGACGACGGGATGCTCGACGTCCGCGGGCGCCTCGACGAGGTCTTCCACCCGA
>CAMLNW010000290.1 GCA_946481495.1 uncultured Actinomycetes bacterium | reverse complement strand
AGGGACCAACGGGACCGTCGCGGTCGGGCAGGATCACCGCCACGCCGCCGGCAAGCTCGGCCAGCCGCCCGGCGCCGTCGGAGTGGTCCGGGTGGGTGTGGGTCAGCAGGATGCCATCGAGCCGACCGCCGGCAGCGGCAAGGACAGTCCCGAGATGGCCCTCGTCGGCGGGCCCTGGATCGATCGCCCAGCCGGCCGCGACGTAGGTGTTCGTCCCGTCCAGAGTCATCGGCGAGGGGTTGGGCGCGCAGACGCGCACGACCCCTTCGGGATGGCGCTCGGCGTCCATCCGCCAATCCTCCCAGGCGACAGCGCGCACAATCTCCCGCGGCGATCTTTGGACGCCGGGCGAATGGCTTTCGGCGCTACGCCGGCCACCATCGAGGGGGTGCGAGACCCGGATCGGATCAAGCGCTACACGCTCGTTCCGCGCTCACCCGCGGGCGCGAAGTCCGACGGCGTCAAGCGGTTCACGCTCGCCCGCGTCGGCGCCTCCCCCCGATCCGCCCTCGGCGCCGACCGTCTCGAGCGGATGGAGCAGATCGCGGGCGCCGAGCGCGAACAGCAACCCCGCAACGGCGGCGACCCGGCGCAGAAACGGCTAGACGATCAAGCCGCGGAATGATTCGGCGAGTTGATCAGTCGGTCGGCCTCGAGCGAGGCCAACAGCCTTTGAGGCGCGTCGTTCTCTGCAAGCCAGTCCGCTACAGCAGCCCGCCTGTCAGCCATCGAGCTGTGCTGCAAATCCAACTTGCCGATCCGGTGGAGCTTCCCGATCAGCTGGACAGACGTATAGGGACGCCACTCCGGAGAATCGCTGATCCCGTGGAGGTCGTCATTGAACCTACTCACTGAACACCACCCTTCCTCGCAGCATAGGCGTGGCATCGACCGACTGAACATGACTATATACATGGATCGTCGTCCCGAGTCCGAGCAATGGCGGGCGACGCTAGGTCGGCCAGAGGCACAGCTGGCCTGACTTCCATGACGGCTCTGCGACAGCCGTGCGACAGCGTTGTCAGTCAGGCCAGCCGCAGCTGACCGTCGTCGGGCGGGGGTCCAGGGTCTTGGCCGAGGAGGGCGCGGAAGCGGCGGGCGGCGCTGGGGGCGTCGTCGTCGCGGTTGTTGTTAAAGAGGACGTGGACCTCGGCGGCCTGGTCGGCGAGGCTGCGGGCGCGGCCGGCGACCTCCTCGAGCTCCTCGTCGCCGTAGACCCAGCCGAAGCGCTCGGCGACGGTCTTGCCGGTCAGGTAGCCGTGCGTGTCGCGGCCATGGAGGCGGACGTAGGCGAGGTCGTCGCGGGTGACGGCATCGACCGCCGGCATGATCGAGAAGTGGTCGCCAGGCGGGGCGTCGACACAGACGAAGGCGACGCCGTGCTCAGAGCACCAGGCGAGCGTCTCGGACAGCTGCTCGCCCTCGACCCAGTGTCGGTTGCGCAGCTCGAGCGCCAGCTTGCGTGGCGCGACGGCGGCGACAAGCGGCTCGAGCTCGACGAGGCGGTTCGGTCCGGGCGCGTCGTCCATGTCCGCTCGCTCGTCCGGGGACGAACCCGGCGCGTCGTGGGCGCCACGGCGCGCCGGCTTGAAGGCGGGCGTCGTCTGCAGGAGCAGCACTCCCAGCTTGCCAGCGGTCTCGAGCGGCTCGATCGCGTCGAGCAGCTCCTCGATCAGCGCCAGCTCCAGCCCTTCGTCGAGCACCACTCGGCCGCGCGGCGTCGTTCGCGCCCGCTCGCGCAGACTCGGCGGCAGCGAGTCGAGGCTGGCGCTGTGTCGTGACAGCAACCTGTACAGCTTGACGTCGAACGTGAAGCCGTCCGGCGTCACGTCGACCCAGCGCCGCACCGTGTCGCGCTCCGGGACCGCGTAGAAGCTCGCGTTGAGCTCTACCGCCTCGAACCGCTCCGCGTACCAGCCCAGCCGCTGCCCGGCCGGCATCTTCGGCGGATACCAGTCCTTGATGAACCCAGGATCCGCCCAGCTCGATGTCCCGACGACTATCCGACCGGCCATGACCGCAAGCTACCCGCGCCGTCCCCAACGATGCCCTGCCGGCGCCACAGCCCGCAGCTCGCTCTCGACGTTCTCATCCACCTGCGACTGACGCGGACGCCGATCGTCGAGGCTGAGCACCTCGGCCTTCGGCAGATCGCCGCGCTCCAGCCGCCGGATGTCGTGCACCAGCACGTTGGTCACCCCCTCCCGGTGCTCCACCCGCCCATCCGCGACGACCAGCGGCTCCCCCCGCACCACCATCCGGCACTCGTCATGCACCGCCGGCGGCACGATCAGGTTGATCGTCCCCAACTCGTCCTCCAACAACATGAACGTCACCCCCTTCGCCGTCTCCGGCCGCTGCCGCGCCACCACCAGCCCAGCCACCCGCACCTGCGCCCCATGCCCAGCCCGCTCCAGCTCATCGCTGGCAATCGTCGCCTCCGGCAACGCCGGCCGCATCAACTCCATCGGATGCTCCCGCAACGTCACCCCAGTCGACCCGTAATCGGCCAGCAACCGCTCCCAAGCCGTCAAAGCCCGCAGCTCCGGTCCCTCATGAGCCTCCAACGGCAGCGCCAACTGATCGCCAACCTCCCCAAGTGACACGGCTGGCGCGGCAACTCCCAGATTCCACAGGGCCATCCTGCGCCGCTCCTCTTCGGGCCCCTCGACCAGCGCATCGCAAGCCCCCGCCCACGCCAGCCGCCCCAACGTCTCCATCCCAGCGCCTGACCGCCCCGCCAAATCACTCACCGAACTCCACCCGCCACTCCGTTCCCGCTCTCTCACTAGCGCTCGAATCTCGTCCTCCCGCACACCATTCACGTAGCCAAGCCCGATCCGCACCGCCAGATCGTGAGCCCCGCCGCTGGCCCCCGCGGGTGGCGACGATTTTGCGTTCGCGGCGCAGGAACGAGCACGTGAACCAAA
>CAMLNW010000289.1 GCA_946481495.1 uncultured Actinomycetes bacterium | reverse complement strand
CCGACGGTCTAGCCCTCAGCAGCCGCAATCGCTTTCTCGACGAGAAGGAGCGCCGGGCTGCGCGCGTGCTGAGTCAGGCGCTCGAGGCTGCCGTCCTGCTGCATGCCCTCCATCTCCTTCAGCCGCTTCGCCAGCTCGATCGAGTCGAGCGTCTGTCCAAAGTGCGGCGGGCGGACCGGGATCGAAGCGGTCGTCGCGCTGCTCGAGAGCGGCGACGGGGCGCCCGAGTGCCCGGCCTGCATCGCCCCGCTGAAGCCCGACGTGGTCCTGTTCGGCGAGCTGCTGCCCGCCGACGTGATGGCGGAGGCCGAGCAGCTCGCGCTCGAGGCCGACCTGATGATCTGCATCGGCAGCTCGCTGACCGTCCATCCCGCGGCCGGTCTGCCGCGGCTCACGCTGCGCTCCGGCGGGTCGGTCGCGATTGTCACCGAGAGCGCAACGCCGCTCGATGACGAGGCCGTCGTGAAGCTCAGCGGTGACGTCGTCGCCGAGCTGGACGCGCTGGCGCTCGCCCTGCGGTCCTAGGAGACGCTGTCGAGCCGCCGCGCGCGCAGCGCGGCCTCCATCCGCCCGATGCTTGCCTCGAGCGCCTTGGCCAGGTCGTAGGGCAACTCGCCGCGCAGCGCCGCGTTGGCTGCATCGCCGACGGTCGCGCGATCGGCTTCCAGCTCACCGCGGCGGTCCGCCGCCAGTCGAGGCAGCTCTGCGAGCAGCGCCTCGAGTGCCACCCGGGCCTGTAGGGCCGCCTCACGGCTCCGTCCGGCCCCGAGATCCATCCTGGCGCGCAGGACGAGCTCCTCGCACGCCAGGACGCTCTCGCGGCCGCTGAGCAGTGCCGCGAAGCGCTCCTCCGGGGCCTCCATCGACCGCTTTGCCCGCACGACGCCATCGCGTGGCAGCTCCCAGGCCTGCTTGTACATGCCGGCAACGGCGTCGTCGCCGGAGCCGAAGCCGATCCGGGCGACGAGCGCCTGGTCGAGCGCCACGTCGCGCACATGCGGATCGGCGCGCGCTACGCGGTAGGCGTGCAGGGCGCCGTTGAGCGTCGCGAACGCTCGGTCGAGCTCGCCGTCGCGGCGCTCGGCATCGTCTCGGACCGCCGCGAGCCAGACCTCAGCGTGGTCGGGGGTGGCGAACGGCTCGGTATGCACAACGGTCGCGCGGCTGGTCGGCACGGCCTCCGGCGACGCGGCCTCGACCAGTTTCCCCTTGCGTCCTCTCAGTCGTCGCCGCTCGGGCGCCGCCAGCGTCGACAGCACGAGCACGGTCTCGGGCTCGGTGCCCGGGTCGTCGCGCACCATGTAGCGCCCGTCGCCGGGCCCCAGCAGAAAGCCGAACTCGAGTTGGACGAAGCCGAAGAGGGGAGAGGCCAACTACTCGCCGTCGTGGGCGTCTGACGCCGGCTTGTTTGCCGGTAGCGAGTACTTCGACGGCTCGGTTGGGACGATGGGGTTGTCGATCTCGCGTAGGCGGGCGATGAGGTCTGACCACTGTCCGGGCTTGAGGACGGCGAGGGCTTGTTGGCCGAGTTTTTTGTTGTCGCCGTAGAGGGGGCGGAAGCCGACGTGGATGTGGTCGTTGTGGTCGCCCATGGCGTAGGTGTTCTGGCCGTAGTCGAGCAGGCTGATGATCTGGTGCGGGGCCATCGTGCCTTGGAGGCGCATCAGGCGGCGGACGGATTGGTCGGTGACTCCGCCGGGCTCTTGGTGGCCGTAGACGGGTACGCCGTTGATCTGGGCGATGTCGACCGCGTTACCGGAGGAGTGCTCAGAGATGTTGCCTGACGCGGTCATCAAACCGTGATCGGACTTCAGCGAGGTGACGGTCGGACGCAGCCCCGACTCAGCGAGATAAGACAAGGTCGCGAGCACACGGCGGTCGATCTGGCCGGACTGGATGTCGGTACGGCCGGAGTCGTCGAGCTCGATCCGCTCATCTGAGAGCACCCGCTTCTCAAGCAGTGGCTTGGGCAGCAGGAGGATCTGGCCGATCGACAGGCCGCTCTTCGCGTCACGGCCATACAACGCGTTCTTGCCGGCCGCCCGGTAGATCGCCGTGGCCTCCAACAGCTTCCAGCCGTCGAGGATCGGCTTGGGATCAATCGACGGTGCGCCCTTACCGGCCGGTCGGATCGCGAACTCCAAATGGGCGGCCTTGTCAGGATCGACCTTCCCGACCCGACCAAGGATCGTTCCGCCGATCACCTGGGCACCGACCTTCAAACGCTTGAGCCGGACGTCCTTGGCATCGGCGCCAAACGGACGCGAGAAGTAGTTGCGATAGGTCTCGTACTCGCCATCCTCACGCGCCTTCGCGTCGAGGATCTGCTCCAGGCCACCCGACTCCCGTGCGCCCTCCACGTTCGGGTGGGCGAACAGACGCTCCTTGAACGGCAACGAAGCAGCAGGCTCAACCGGCTCAACCGCATCGGCCTTGGCGTCGTCGTTGTCGTTCGCGGCCTGGCTGCCCGCCGACGCCGCATCCTTGGGCTCGGGATCCGCGTCGCCGCCGTGGGCCTTGATTGCCTTGACGTCGGTCGCGTCCTCCTTGAGGACCGGGTAGTGATCGGCGACCTCGCCGAGGCCGGCGTAGGTGTAACGGTTGCCGTAAACGTCCTGCAAGACGATGTACTGGCCCAGCTGCTTGGACTCGCCGATCTTCTTGATCACACCATCGTTGGTCGCAACGACCGGCGAACCCTTCTGGGCGTAGATCTCGAGCGACCGCCGGTCGTCCTCTGACTCGACGACGTTCGCCGCGTTCTCGCCGACCTTCACACGCTTGACAGCCTCCTGCTCAGCAAGATCATCCGCATAACGGGCGCGAGCAGCCACCGGGAAACGACCCTCCGTCAGGCCGGTCAGCGAACCGACGAGATCAGCCGGAACACCGGAGATCAAACGAGCACGCAGCAGGACCGAGTCGACGTACCAGTCGGCATGGTTGTAAGCGAAGATCGCGCCACGAACGTCGTTCTCA
>CAMLNW010000288.1 GCA_946481495.1 uncultured Actinomycetes bacterium | reverse complement strand
CAGTCCGCAGACCAGCGTCGTCGAGCTGCTCGAAGACCGTCCGGCGATCCTGCACGAGGTGTGCCAGGTTCATGTTGTAGACGGTGTCCTGCAGTGAACGGAAGACGCCGAAGGCCCGCGTGGCCGGAAACGACGAGCCGTACTCGACGTAGCGTTCCTCACCGCGGTGGTACCAGTTCATCGAGGGGATCAGGTGCTCGTCGGGGCCGAGTCCGGTCGTGATCGCCGAAGCCGCGACCGGCGTGAGCGACGGGAACGTCGAAACGCAGTCGCGCGCGTACTCACCGCGCCGCACGAGCTCGGCGAGGATCGGCGCCTGTCCGTCGGCGATCGCGCGGTCGAGCGCGGCCGGGCTCAGCGCGTCGATGACCGCGAGGACGAGCTTCTTCGGAGCGCCGGTCACCGCAAGATCCGCAGACCCGCGTACTTGCGGTCGGCGGCGGCGCGGCCCCGTACTAGCACCAGCGCGAAGGCGATCAGCGCGAGGAACGAGACGGGCGGCAGGAAGATCGCGACGGCGGCGAGCACGAGCGCCGCGGCGTCGGCGTAGATCGTGAGGAAGCCCGCGGCCTCGCCGTCGAGCCGCCGCGCGGCGCGCGACAGGACGCTGAAGACCGCCAGATAGGCGAGCGCCGCGCAGGCGACCCCGGCGATCAGACCGGGTAGCGCGGCGTGTCCCCCAGCCGCCAGCGCGCCCGCGAACAGCAGGGCGCCGAGCGTGACGCTGAGCAGCAGACCGGCCCGCGCCATCAGACCTTGGTTCGCCCCCGAACGTTCGGCCATGTACCAAACGACCGCGAGCACCAGGATCGCGAACAGGAAGCCCGGGCTCTCGAGGAAGCTCCAGTCGGTGCCGCTGAAGTCGATGCCGATGTCGCCACGCGCCAGCGCGCCGGTCAGCAACGGCGGCAGGAACGGCCGGATGCCGACCGAGCCGGCGAGGCCGGCTCCGGTTCCGATGTCCATTACGAGGCTCATGATCTTTTAGGCGAGTTCCGGGGTCGGTACGCTGGAGCGCGTGACGATAGACGACCCGCCCGAGCGCTCGACGCGCCGCGACCTCGAGCGCTACGCCGGGCTCTTCTCCGCGCGCACGCGTGTGATGACCTCTTCGGCGACGCGCGACCTGATGGCGATGAGCGACCGCGCCGACGTGATCTCGTTCGCCGGCGGCCTGCCGGACACGTCGAGCTTCCCGCCGGAGATCTTCGCCTCGATGACCGCACGGATCGCCGACGAGTCGTGTGCGCGGGCGTTGCAGTACGGACCGACCGAGGGCCTCGCCGAGACCAAGCGCTGCATCGTCGACGTGATGGCGGCGGAGCAGATGACCGTCGATCCCGACGACGTGCTCGTCACGACCGGCGGCCAGCAGGTGCTCGACCTCGTCACCAAGACGCTGATCGACCCGGGCGACACCATCGTCGCCGAGGGCCCCTCCTACCCGGGCGCGCTGAACGCCTTCCAGGCCTACCAGGCGAACGTCGTCCAGGTCGACATGGACTCCAACGGGATGCGCGTCGACCTGCTCGAGGAGACGCTCGACCGACTCGAGCGCGACGGCAAGCGGCCGAAGTTCATCTACACCGTTCCGAGCTTCCAGAACCCGGGCGGCGTGACGATGTCGCTGCCGCGGCGCAAACGGCTCGTCGAGGTCGCGCGCGAGCGCGAGCTGCTGGTGCTCGAGGACAACCCGTACGGCCTGCTCCGCTACGAGGGCGACCCCCTGCCCACCTTGCACTCGCTCGACGGCGGCATCTACGTGATGTACCTCGGCACCTTCTCGAAGATCTTCTCCCCCGGCCTGCGCCTCGGTTGGGTCGTCGCCCCGCCGCCGGTGCTGGCACGGATCAACCTCGGCAAGCAGCAGGCCGACCTCTGCACCTCGACGCTCTCGCAGATCCTCGTCCACGCCTACTTCGAGCACCATGACTGGCGCGAGTACGTCAGCTCGTTGACCGAGCTCTACCGCGCGCGCCGCGACACGATGCTCGACGCGCTCGCCGAGCACTTCCCCGCGCAGGCCGAATGGACACGGCCCGGCGGCGGCCTGTTCATCTGGGCGACGCTGCCGGACTTCATCGACACCGGCGACCTGCTCGCCGCCGCGCTGCGCGACAACGTCGCCTTCGTGCCCGGCGAGGGCGCGTTCCTCGACGGCCGCGGCCGCAGCTCGATGCGGCTCAACTTCTCCGGCGCCGACGAGGACCAGATCAGTGAGGGGATCCGACGGATCGGCGAAGTCGTCAAGGAGCAGGTCGCGCTCTACGGCACGCTGACCGGCGAGCCGGCACAGGCGCCGCCCCGCCACGACGCGGTCGCCGACGCGGCCGAGACCGACGAGGACCAAGGCGCGCGGGTCGTCGAACTGCCGCGCCGAGCCGAGCGCGAGCGTCGCGCCCGCCGCTCGTGAGCAGGATCGCCGTCCTCGCGGGCGGCAGCTCGTTCGAGCGCCAGGTGTCGCTGCGCTCGGGTGCTCGCGTCGAGGACGCGCTCGAGCGCCTGGGCCACGACGTGATCGCGATCGACGCCGGCCAAGACCTGATCCAGCGACTGCGCGACGAGCGGCCCGACGCTGCCTTCGTCGCGATGCACGGCCGCGACGGCGAGGACGGCACGATCCAGGAGCTGCTCGAGATCCTCGGCCTGCCCTACACCGGATCGGGCGTACCGGCTTGCGTGCGTGCGATGGACAAGGTGCTGACCAAGCACCTGCTCGACGAGCACGACGTGCCGACACCCGAGTTCTTCGCCTTCAACCAAACGGCGTTTCGCGAGCTCGGCGCCGCCGACGCGCTGCCGGCGATCGAGGAGCGGCTCGCCTTCCCGATCGTCGTCAAGCCGTCGAGCCAGGGCTCGGCGCTCGGGATCAAGTTCGCGCGGACGGCAGCCGACGTGCCAGCGGCGCTCGTGGCCGCCTTCTCCTACGACGCGAAGGTCCTGCTGGAGCGCCACATCGACGGCCGCGACCTCGCCGTGTCAGTGCTCGACGGACCCGACGGGCCGGAGGCGCTG
>CAMLNW010000287.1 GCA_946481495.1 uncultured Actinomycetes bacterium | reverse complement strand
TAGGGCGACGCATCCGTGACGAACTTTCCGCCCTGCGGCTGCTGCTCGTCGATCACAACCCGACCAGCCGCCAGTTCCTGGCCGAGCACGTCGACGCCTGGGGCATGATCGCGACCTCCGCTGCCACCGCCGACCAGGCAATCCGGCGGCTCACTGAGGCGGCCGGTCGCAGCGAACAGTTCGATGTCGCCATCGTGGACCACCATCCGCCCGAGCTCGACGGCGCCGAGCTCCTCACCCGAATCAGCGCTGATCCCGCAATCCCGCCCCTCGCCTGTGCCCTGCTCAGCAGAGACCCATCAGCCGACGACGGCACCCACGATCTTGACGGCGTGGATGTTCTCGCCAAACCGGTCGGACCGTCCGCCCTCTACAACTACCTGATACAGCTGCTGCAACCACGCCAGGACGGCAGCACCCGCCCAGAGGCGCCGGATCCCGCGGGTACGCGAGGCGTAGTCTTGCTCGCCGAGGACAACGAGATCAACCAGCTCGTCGCCATCGATACGCTCCACTCTCTCGGTTACCACGCCGACATCGCCCGCAACGGCGCCGAAGCCATCGAACTCGCCAGCACAAACGCCTATCAAGCCATCCTCATGGACTGCCAGATGCCGAAACTCGACGGCTACCAGGCCACCGAAGAACTACGCCGACGCGAGACTCCCGGCCACCACACCCCCATCATCGCCATGACCGCAGGCGTCCTGCAGGAAGACCGGAAACGAGCCCTCAGGGCCGGAATGGATGACTTCCTCGCCAAGCCCATCGATCCCGACGAACTCCGCACCGCGTTGGAACAATGGGCCGTCGACACCCCATCGAACACCTGACTGGTCTCGAGTTGGTCGCGATCCTCGTTCCCGGTCGGCAGGCTTGTCACGAACCTGCGACGAACTGGAGACCGGATATGAACGCGGGTTTGAAGGGCTGCCACCGGTCGGACTCGGTTGCTTGGCGACTACTCCGTCAGCGTGAAGTGGGTGCCCAGCACCTTACGGCCCATAGCACTGGCTCCAGGACTGGTGATGTTCGCCGCGAAAGAGGACCGTTGACGGCAGGGCTTCGCTGAGGCATCCCAACACCAACCCTCGACCACCATCGGGCCGAGCGTTGCCGAGGAGGCGTCATGGAAACAACCGTGACGGAGATCGCTGCGCACCGTTCCGCGCGGGCGTCTGTGCATCCCCACGTGGTCGGTGCCTGGTCGTCGAGGCTGACGAACCACAGAGGAGGCGGCAATCATGAATGAAACGCGGCGAATCACGAATCCCTGGACCTGGCAGGACCAGTTTGGATTCGTACAGGCCAATACTGTCGCGGCGCAGAGGCTGGTGTTCTGCGCAGGCCAGGCGTCCATCGACGCCGACGGGAACCCGCTGCACGGAGGTGATCTCAGCGCCCAGCTGACTCAGGCGCTCGACAACCTCGAAACGGTCCTCAAAGATGCGGGCGTCGGCCTGTCGGACGTCGTGCGCCTCGACTACTACACCACAGATGTCGACGGACTGCTGGCGAGGTGGGAGATCATCACCACCCGTCTAGCCGAAGCGAACTGTCGGCCCGCTAGCACCCTACTCGGCGTGAGCCGACTGGCGTTCCCCGAGTTGCTTGTCGAGATCGCGGCCACGGCTGCTGCACCATGAACCGCTGGCCCCTGACGGGACGGCAGCCAATCGTCGACGCCCAATCGGAGGACTAGCTACGCGCCCACATGACGTGGTTCACTCATCGTCGTTTCATCATCAGCATATATGATCATGAGGGTGATAAGTGGCGAACATGACGATCGCAGCTGAATGGTACCAGGTCGGCGGGTTTTGGATATCAATCGTCGCCGTCATTGTTTCGCTCTCCATAGGAGTCGCCAGCGGCTGGATAGCAAGCAGAAATGTTCAAGTTCGCCGTTTGCTGTACACCGTCGATGACTGTACGTCTCTCATTGCAGACGCTGGCCAACGTAGCGGAATACAGGTACTTCACAAGGGCAACGAAGTCACGTCGCCTCATCTCACCCGGGTTGTCGTAGCGAGTAGGAGTCGCCAAGATATCGACGACTCCAACTTTCGGAACGGCAAAGGTATCCACCTGATCTCCACGGTCCCCGTCGTATCAATTCTCCAGATCGAGGCAACCCCGAGCGAAAAAGTATTTCCGACCGTCAAGCTGGTGAACCCGACAACCATCGAGATCGAGCCTGGCATCATCGCGAAGAACCATCTCGCCACCATTGAACTGCTCACCGAAGGGGTAGCCGACATAACCTGCCGCGCCGACATGGCGAATGTTGACGTCAAGCGCATGAAACCGTCGGTTCTTGAGCAGGTCGACTGGAAGGAGCTCCTGACAATGAGCGCAAATGTTGCGGTGGGAAGAGTGTTCCGAATATAGGCCAGTCGCTCCCTGTCAGCGCCGATGCTCGCCCCGGGCAGGGCGTCACTGTGCGAGCGAATACTTGGGGTCAGCGTCGCGGCACGCCTGCCGCGGTCCGCGCCGACCCTGGCATCGATGGGGCGTCCCGGCCGAGGTCAGCCGGGGACTCGCGGGGAGCCGATGGCGGGCGACGGATCCCGCGCCGCGCGCGCGAGCTGCCGTACGGTCTCGGTCGCGGCCGCCACCGACTGCTCGGCCATCGGTCGCTGAGCGGCCAGGAAGGGCAGCTCCCTGGCCATCGTCAGCTCGGCGTGCACGAACTGCACGTCGTCGATCCCGACGGCCTGAAGGAAAACCTCATCACGACGTTGCAGCGCGTCGACGAGCGTTCGGAAGCCGAGGAAGAGGCCGAGACCCTGGCCCCGACGACGAGTACACATTGCCGCGCGCCGTCACCACCACCACCGTTTTTCCCTTGAGGGGCGCGGCGTCACCGGCGAACTCCACCAGATAGGACGGCACGATGAAGCGGTCCAGCCAGGCCTTGAGCGTCGACGGTATCGAGTAGTTGTACATCGGCACGCCGAGCACGATGGTCGTCGCCCAGAGCAGCTCCTCGACCACCTCGGGCATGCCGCGGCGTTCCTGGCGCTGGCCAAGGACAACGTGTGGCTGGACCTCGCCGGTCTG
>CAMLNW010000286.1 GCA_946481495.1 uncultured Actinomycetes bacterium | reverse complement strand
GTCAGGCCGAGCACCAGCAGGAAGCCGACCACTACGACCACGACGGCCCCGGCGATCAGCCCGCCACGCCGCGGTGGACGCTGCGGAGGCCGCCGGCCGCTGCGCTGCCGGTCACGGCCACGCTCGCGTGCCGGCATCGGCGTCAGCGTTTGGAACTCCGGTGGCTCGTTGCGCTCCTCGGTGAGGCGGTACTCCTCAACGAGCAGATACGGGTCGACGCCCACGACCTCGGCGTAGGTGCGCAGGAAGGTCTTGACGAAGGTCGGTCCCGGCAGCAGGCCCCACTCCTCGTTCTCCAGCGCGCGCAGGTACTTCGCACGGATCTTCGTGCGCTCCTCGACGTCCGCGATGTCCAGGCGCTGGCGCATGCGCGCCTCGCGCAGGGTTTCCCCGATCGGAGGCATAAGCAGCGGTCTATTCTGACCGACCGGAGGACGTGGGGTTATTGCGGGGCGCCGTCGTGCAGCGAGATGACCGGCTCGGCGCCTGCTGCCTCGCCGAGCGCGTCGAGCACACGCGGCAGCTCGGCCTCGGTGATCAGCACCTTGCGTGCCTTCGAACCCTCGTAGCCGGAGATCACGCCGCGCCGCTCGAGCATGTCGATCAGTCGTCCCGCGCGGGTGTAACCGACACGGAGTCGGCGCTGCAGCATCGATGTCGACGCGGTGTCCATCTGGACGACGGTGCGGATCGCCTCGGCGAGCAGCTCGTCCTGGTCGGGGTCGTAGTCGCCGCGATCGCTCTCGTCCTCGTCGCTCTCGACCGCTTCGAGCAGCTCCTCGTGCAGCTCGGGCTCGCCCTGACGGCGCCAGTGGGCGGTCAGCTTCTCGATCTCGTCCTCATCGACGAACGCACCCTGGATGCGGTTGAGCTTCGAGCCGTTGCCCGGCTTGAACAGCATGTCGCCCTTGCCGAGCAGCGACTCGGCGCCATTCTGGTCGAGGATCACGCGCGAGTCGGTCTGCGACGAGACCGCGAAGGCGATCCGCGCCGGCACGTTCGCCTTGATCATGCCGGTGATGATGTCGGCGCTCGGCCTCTGAGTAGCGAGCAGCAGATGGATGCCGACGGCGCGCGACTTCTGCGCCAGGCGAATGATCGCGTCCTCGACCTCGCCGGGGGCGATCATCATCAGATCGGCGAGCTCGTCGATCACGCACAGCACGTACGGCAGCGGCCGCTCGCCGTTGCGCACGCGCATCCGGTTGAGCTCCTCGAGCTTGCGCGTGCGCGACCTGCTCATCAGCGAGTAGCGCTGCTCCATCTCGCCGATCAGGTTCTGCAGCACGTTGGCGGCCAGCCGCGGGCTGGTGACGACCGGCGTCAGCAGATGCGGGATCTGCTCGTAGAGGTTGAGCTCGACCTGCTTGGGGTCGACGAGCACGAGCCGCACGTCGTTCGGTGACGAGCGCATCAGGATCGAGGCCAGCATCGCGTTGACGGCGCCCGACTTGCCGGCGCCCGTCGTACCCGCGACGAGCACGTGCGGCTGCTGGGCGAGGTCGATGCCGATCGCGCGACCGTCGATGTCCTTGCCGAGCCAGACGGCGAGCGGCGACCAGCCCTCAGGCGGGTTCTGCGAGACGTCGCCGAGGTGGACCATGTGACGCACGGTGTTCGGCACCTCGACGCCGACAGCTCGCTTGCCGGGGATCGGCGCGAGGATCCGGACGTCGTCGGCGGCGAGCGCGTAGGCGAGGTCGTCGCGCATGTTGGAGACCTTCGACATCTTGATCCCGGGCGCGAGCCGCAGCTCGTAGCGCGTGACGTGCGGACCGCTGACCGTGCCGACGACCTTGGCCTCGACGCCGAAGTGGCCGAGAGCCTCGACGAGATGGACGCCGACCTTGTCGATCGCGGTCGTGTCGGCCTTGCGGCCCGCTGGCGAGCGCTTGAGGAACTTGTCGGTCGGCAGCGTGTAGTCGACGTCGTCGGCCTCGGTGACACCGTCGGTGCGGCGGTTGCCCATCGGGGTTAGCGGCTCCTGGACCGGCTCGACGGTCGGGAGGTCGGCGGTGTCGCCGCCCTCGTCTACGGCCTCGACGCCTTCCGCCGCCTCGAACGGCTCGTCGTCGGCCCACTCGGCGCCGGCGTCCTCAGCCGCGTCGACCTGCTGCTCGTGATCCTCGTCGTCGCCGAAGAGATCCGCGAAGCGCTCCTCGGCGTCGAGCGCGGGCGCCTCGACGTGGGTCGCATGGACGACCGGCTCGACCCCTGGCGGCTCGGGCGGGCCGTCGAGCGGAACCGCGACTTGCGCCGGGGCCTCGTCCGGACCTCCCCGCCGCGCCGCGTAGCTCAGCGGCCCGCGCTCACCCGAGAGAACGGCAGTCAGGTCTGATGTCGACTGGCGGACGACGCGGCCGGTGGTCGCGACCCCCGCGCCGGTCGTGCGAAGGATGCTCGCGAGTGACGCTCCGGTCAACAACAGGATGCCGCCGACCATCAGGAAGAGGAAGAGGATGTGCGCACCGATCTCGGAGAACAGCGTGCTCGAGCCCCAGAAAAGGAACTCGCCGAGCACCCCGCCGCGGTCGGAGACGTAGGAGGCCTCGAGCAGCGGGTCGTGCACGTGCGCCCCCGGACCGAGGCCGAGCGAGCCCGCGGCAAGCCCGAGCGCCAAACCGAGCGTCAGGCAGATCGCCCCGGCGCGGAACGGCCGCAGCGAAGGCAGTAGGTCGTCCACGACGAGTAGGACGCCACCGGCGACGAATCCGATCGGCGCGAGATAGGCGACGCCGCCGAGCAGGAAACGCAGCGCGTCGCTGGTCATCTCCCCCACTCGGCCGCCGGTCTCGCCGCCGTAGAGGACGATTGCGAGCGCCGAGATGGTCAGTGCCGCCAGCGAGGAAGCATCCGAACGCGACCAGCCCGAGACCGAGCAGATCGCGGTGGTGCTGCTCAAGAACGGGCAGGCCGAGAGCTCCGCGCCGCCGCGCCGCGGGGCGCTTGCGGGCGGGCTTGCGCTTACCGCTCTTGCGTGTGCTGCTGGCGCGTGGCATGACTGAATTCCGTCCTTCGACGGAGCTGGCCCGGCCCCTCCCTACTATCAGGCGCATGGAGCGCTCGCCGAGGGTCCTCGTCGTCGAGGACGACCGCGATA
>CAMLNW010000285.1 GCA_946481495.1 uncultured Actinomycetes bacterium | reverse complement strand
CGACCTGCGGCGGCGCCGAACGGACCTCGACGGTGCGCGGGACGCCGTTGGTGAGCGCCTCGGCGCCGTCGGCTCCCAGGCCCTGGGTGAGGAAGACGCTGCCGGGGCGGATCGCCTGACGGATCGCAGCGGCTGCGCGCACGACGCGGTCGCCGCTCGAGACCTCGACGTCCTCGCCCGGCGCGATGCCGAGCCGCTGGGCGTCGTCGGGCGACAGCTCGGCGCGCTGGCGCGGCGCGAGGAAGCGCAGCGACGGCGAGTGCTCGACGGCGGGGGAGGCGAAGAGCGCGGGGGTCGCCCCGAGGCGCAGGCCGGCCGGCAGGTCGGGTGGGCTGTCGAGCGGACCGGTCGGCAGCTCTTGCTCCGGCACGGCCGATGCCGCGTCGCGGTCCTGCCAGCGGACGCCGCGGCCACCGATCTCGTCGAGCGTGACGCCGGCGTAGAACGGAACGGCGGCGGCCACGGCGGCCGTGACGTCGGGCAGCGACAGCCCCGGGCCGGCGCCGTTCGCCGACGCGGCGCCAGCGAGCTCGGTCGGCGAGGCGCCGGCGCGCTCGCACAGCTCGGCTAGGACCGTCCAGACAGGATGGACCTCGCCGGCGTGTGGCACGGCCTGGCGGACGCGCTGGAGGCGGCCGTCGGGATGGGTGAGCGTGCCCTCCTTCTCGGCGTTCGACTCGCCGGGGAAGACGACCGTGGCGTGCTCGGCCAGTCCGGGCGTGACGAAGTTCGCGAACGCGACGACGGCGTCGGCGCGGTCGAGCGCGCGCTCCCAGGTCGGGCGGTCGGACAGCTCGGTCAGCGGGTCGGCGTCGACGAGGAGCAGCGTTGACAGCTCGCCGTCGGCGAGCGCCGGTCCGATCTCGGTGGCGGAGAGACCCGGGGCGGGGGCGTCGGCCAGGCCGGCCGTCAGCCGCGGCGACACACCGACCTCGCGCAGGCCGCGGCCATTGGCGCGGCTCGGGATCTCGATCAGGCCCGACTCGGGCCGTTCGCCGATCTCGAGCGCGCCGGCGACGGCGAGCAGCGCATCGACCGCGGCGGCGCCGCGTTTGCCGACAGTGGCACGCTCGCCCCACATGACGACGATGTCGCCGTCCTTGCGCTCGCCGGCGTCGGCGCCGAAGCGCGCGGCGCGCAGTGCGGCGGCGGCAGCCTCGATCTCAGCGGGATCGGCGCCGGCCTTCGCGGCCAGCTCGGCGACGCCCGCGGTCGCGCCACTCGTCTGCTCGACGTCGGCAGCTGCGCCGGCGCCGACACGCGGCGAGCCGAGCGCGGCGGCGAGCGCGGCGAGGGCTGACTCGGCGGCGCCCGGCGCGAAGCGCACGGCGACGTCGCCGCCCGGATCGGCGCCGAGCTCGGAGCCCGGGTCGTCGAGCGTGCTCGGACGACTGGTCAGCGTCACGACGCTCGCGCCATGACGCCGGCGCGCCTTGCGGATGCGTAGGTCGAGCACCGGCGCCTCGTCGACCGGCTCGACCTCGACGACCAGCACGGCGTCGGCGTAGTCGATGTCCGAGACGCGAGCGGTCAGCTCGGGCCGTGCCAGCACGCGCGCCTGGCAAGGGTCGAAGACACCCGTAGCGCGCGAGTCGAGGTGTGGCGAGCCGAGGCCGTCGCGCAGCAGGCGCGCCAGCAGCAGACCCTCCTCGTTGGTCACCGCGCCGCCGGCGAGCGCGGCGGTCTTGGCGCCGCCGCGCGTCAGCGCCTTCGCGGCCTCGCCGAGCGCGCGCTCCCACGACACCTCGCGCAGCACGCCGCCGTCGCGGACCATCGGGGCGAGCACGCGCTCCGGCGCGTGGAATGACTCGTAGCCGAAGCGGCCCTTGTCGCAGACCCAGCCGTCGTCGACCTCCTCGTTGTCGCGCGCGAGCACGCGCAGCACCTTGTCGTCGTCGCGGATCGTGTAGCTGACGTTGCACTGACTGGCGCAGCCGATGCAGACCGTCCCGGCCTCCTCGACGTCCCATGGCCGGGCGCGGAAGCGGTAGGCGGTCGAGGTCAGCGCCCCGACCGGGCAGAGCTCGATGATGTTGCCGCTGAACGGAGCGACGTAGGGGCGGCCGTCGTGGGTGCCGACGTAGGTGTGGTCGCCGCGCTCGAGGAAGGCGAGCTGGTAGTCCTCGGCGATCTCCTGCGAGAAGCGGACGCAGCGGTAGCAGAGGATGCAGCGCTCGCGGTCGATCGCGACCAGCGGCGAGACCTCGAGCGGCTTCTTGAAGTGGCGCTTCGGCTCGATCATCCGCGACTTGCCGCCGCCCCAGCCGTAGGAGATGTCCTGCAGCGGACACTCGCCGCCCTTGTCGCAGACGGGGCAGTCGAGCGGGTGGTTGACGAGCAGGAACTCGACGACCGCGTTCTGGGCGTGCTTGACGCGGTCGGTCTCCGTGTGGACGACCATGCCGTCCTTGACCGGCGTCGAGCAGGAGGTCTGGAGCTTCGGGATGCCCTCGATCTCGACCAGGCACATCCGGCAGGCGCCGACCGGCGCGCCGAGCTTCGGCTCGTAACAGAAATAGGGGATCTCGACGTCGCCGTGCTTGGCGGCGTCGACGAGCATCGTGCCCTCCGGGGCTGTTACCTGGCGGCCGTCGATCTCGAAGGTGATCTGCTTGATCTTGGGGCGCGCCATCAGCCGACTCCTGGTCCCGCGTGGGCGCTGGCGGCTAGCTCGACGGCCGAGAACTCGCCGACGGCGGCGGCGCGGTCGGCGCGCTCGCGCGCGGCCTCGATGTGCGCCTCGAACTCCGGCCGGAAGTGCTTGATCATCGACCCGATCGGCATCGCCATCGAGTCTCCGAGCACGCACAGGCAGTTGCCGATGATGTTCTCCTGGACGCCGGCGATGATCTCGATGTCCATCGGCGTCGCCTCACCGCGATCGACCCGCTCGAGCATCTTCACTGTCCAGTTGGTGCCCTCGCGACACGGGACGCACTTGCCGCACGACTCGTGGCGGTAGAAGCCCGCGAGCCGCAGCGCGACCGAGACGATCGGGACCGAGTCGTCGACGACGATGATCGCGCCGGAGCCGAGCATCGAGCCCGCCTCGGCCATGTCCTCGAAGGTGTAGGGCCGGTCGAGGTCCTCGGGCAGCAGCA
>CAMLNW010000284.1 GCA_946481495.1 uncultured Actinomycetes bacterium | reverse complement strand
GACCAACGCCGTGACCTCGGTCGCCGGCCTCGAGATGCGCGCCGACGACGTCCACGTCGGCCCGTCGGACTACGTGCCGTGGCTGACCGACCGCAAGTGGGCGCACATCCGCGTCGAGGGCCAGGCCTTCGGCGACGTGCCGCTCAACGTCGAGCTGAAGCTCGAGGTCTGGGACTCGCCGAACTCGGCGGGCATCGTGATCGACGCGACGCGCTGCTGCAAGCTGGCGCTCAACAAGGGGATCGGCGGACCGCTCGAGGCGCCGTCGTCCTACCTGATGAAGTCGCCTCCGGTCCAGGTGCCAGACTCGGTCGCCCGTGAGAACACGGAGACGTTCATCGCCGAGAACGGCGGCGCTCCGAAGCTGCCGGGCGACGTTCCGGTCAGCAGCGAGCCGGCTCAGTCGTAGCCGTAGAGCATCTGAGCAGTACGAACGGGGCAGCCTTAGGGCTGCCCCGTTCACGTTCTGCACCTATCCTCCGACGACGTGGGTGAGTCGTTCTCGATCGCGCAGGTGACGCCGTATCCCTGGGAGCAGGGGCATGACGTCAACCGCTACGTCGAGCACGTCGCGACGGAGCTGCGTGAGCGCGGCCACCGCGTCGTGATCGTCGCGCCGGCGGACTCGCGCAAGCTGGTGCGCGAGGGACGCGCACGGGTCAAGCGGATCGTCGCCGGCGACCAGGACGCGCTGTTCGACGGCGACGTGCTGGCGGTCGGACAGAGCCTGCCGTTCCGGCGCGGTCGCGCGGTGGCGTTGCCGATCGACGTCTCGCGCACACTCGAGGACCTGCTCGAGCACGCCGAGCTCGACTTCGTCCACGTCCACGAGCCATTCGCGCCGAGCGCCGCGTCGGCGGCCTTGCGCCATTCGCGGACACTGAACGTCGGGACCTTCCACGGCACCACCGAGCGGTTCCTCTCGACGCAGGTCGCGCGCCGCGTCGTGCAGCTGCTGTTCGGGCGGCTCGACGCGCGGACGGCGACGTCGGTGGCTACGCGCGACCTCGTAGACCGCTTCTTCCCAGGCCAGTACACGGTGGTGCCGCCCGGGGCCGATCTGATCGAGGCCGCGCGGTCCGGCGGCCCGACCGAGATCCTCTACTCGGCCGACGAGGATCGCGGCGCGCTGCGCGTCCTGCTGCGCGCGCTGCGCAAGCTGCCGGAGGAGGCTGACTGGACGGCGACGATCTGGCTGCGCGACCCGGCCGCCGTGGCGTCGCCACTGCAACTGCCACGCCGGCTGCGCGACCGCGTCCGGCTTGCCGGGCCGGCGGATGGGAGCGAGGCAGAGCATCTCGCGCGCGCCGACATCCTCGTGGCGGCCTCGACGGGCGTCGCGCCCTCGTCGCAGCTCGTGCTGCGCGCGCTCGGCGCCGGAACGGTTCCCGTCGTCTCGAACCTGCCGCAGTATGCGGAGCTGCTCGACGACGGCGAGCGCGGGCTGCTGTTCGACCCGCGCGACGCGATCGCGCTGGGCGCGCAGCTCGAGCGGCTGGTCTTGGAGCCGGACCTGCTCGCGCAGTTCGCGGGACGCGTCGAGCGCGCACGCGAGCGGCTGTCGTGGGGACGCGCCGTCGACGAGTTCGAAGCGCTCTACGCGACCGCCGCGGCGCGCCGCCACGATCCGGTCGGCAAGCCGAACGTGCGCAAGCGGCTCGCCGAGCGCGACTTTGTCCACGTCGACCTGCACATGCACACCGACCACTCGAGCGACTGCGCGACACCCGCGGCGACGCTGCTCGAGGCGGCGAAGGCGGCCGGACTCGACAAAATCGCGATCACCGACCACAACGAGGTCTCGGGCGCACATGAGGCGCGCGAGCTCGCCAAGGAGATCGGCGGGATCGAGGTGATCGTCGCCGAGGAGGTCAAGACCGCCGACCAGGGCGAGGTGATCGGCCTCTTCATCGAGGAGAAGATCCCGAAGGGGCTGACGCTGCAGGAGACGATCGCCGCGATCCGTGCGCAGGGCGGCCTCGTCTACGTACCGCATCCGTTCGACCGGATGCACTCCGTGCCCGACTACGAGAACCTGCTCGCCGTCGTCGAGGACGTCGACGCGATCGAGGTCTTCAACCCGCGTGTCGCGTTCTCGACCTTCAACGAGGAGGCGGCGCGCTTCGCCGAGAAGTACCGCATCGTCGCGGGCGCCGGATCGGACAGCCATGTCGCGGCCGGACTGGGCTCGGTGAAGATCAGGATGCGCGACTTCGACGGCCCCGAGGAGTTCCTCGAGTCGCTGCGCGACGCCGACATCGTGCGCAAGAAGCAGTCGCTGCTCTACGTCCAGGCGCTGAAGTTCATCCAGACCCGCGCGACCCCCGAGGCCGCCCGCCGCCGGACCGCCAAGCCGGGCGCCGGCGCGACCCGCGCTGAGAACCATCATGCAGCCAAGAGGACAGAGCGGCCCTCCGTCTAATCCCTCGGTCGTGCCGGCGACCGACGACGAGATCCGTGAGAAGTACCTCGAGCGCGCTATCCGCGAGCTCAACCAGCTGACCCACGAGATCCAGGACTGCGACTACTGCCCGCGCGGCAACCTGATGCCGGTGCTCGGCTCGGGCCACCCGCAGGCGGACGTCTTCATGCTCAAGTTCGCCCCGCGGCCCTCGGAGATCGAGGAGGGCGTCGCCTTCTACGGCCGCTCGGGCAGCGCACTGATGAAGAGCTTCAAGCGGCTCGGCATCGACCCGCTCGCCGTCTACGGCACCGTCGTCGTCAAGTGCCCGGTCCACGACACCGACCTCGCGGCGCCGGAGTGCAAGGCACGCGTGCTCGACGAGCTCGCCGTCGTCCAGCCGCGGATCGTCGTCGTGATGGGCGAGGAGGCGTGCGAGGAACTGAACGCCCTCCAGGTGCCGCTCGCCGCCGAGGTCTCCACCACTCCCGGCAAGATCCAGAAGCTGACCGCGAGCTGCGACGCCCTCTACGTGCCCGACATCGACGCCTCGCTCGACGACGAGCGCGCCAAGCGCGCCTTCTGGAGCGCCTTCCGCTCGCTCGGCGACTGGTACGCCGACTTCCCGCCCTACTAGAGCTTCCTCCACGAGTATCGCGGGACCCAGCCGAGCTCGCGCTTCGCCTTGGCGTTCGAGGCGCCGCGC
>CAMLNW010000283.1 GCA_946481495.1 uncultured Actinomycetes bacterium | reverse complement strand
GTGCCTGAGTGCCCGCGGATCGGGCGGGGTTGACTGGCGCCGTGCCCACTGCATTGGTGCGGACCGGTACGTCTCCGGTCCATGACCGGGGCCGGGACCGTGGTCGTTGTGATCCGCGCGTAGACGTCGCTGAGGGCTAGGCCACGCGGGACCGCCTGAACCGCCGCCAGCCGCACATCCCAGTGCGCGTTCCGGTCAGCGTGGCTGCGACCCGGTCAAGAGTCAGAAGCGGACACGTTGGAGGAACTCGTAGCCGACCGCGGCCGTGTCGAGGGCAGCCGCGGGGGCACGGGGCGGGCTGCCGGCGTCGTCGCGCTCGACGATGTACTCCTCGGTCCGCTGAACGCGGAAGATCCTCGGAAAGTCGATGAGCCCCCGCCCCGGGTCCTCGAAGCTGCCGGCCTGATTGATGTCCTTGACGTGGTACTGGCGGACTCGGCCGTCCAGGCGACGCAGCAGGTCAGCCGGATCCCGCGCCCCCCGGGTAACCCAGAAGAGATCCATCTCGAAGTGCACGTAACGGGGGTCGGTCTCCTCTATGAGCAGGTCGAATGCGGTCCTGGACGGATCGTCGGTCAAGCGGAAGAACTCCCAGTTGTGATTGTGGTACCCGAGTCGCAGGCCCGCCTCGCGAGCCATTCGGCCGGCCCGGTTGAGGTCGTGGGCGAACGCCGCCCACGTCGCCCGGTCTCGAACGACCACGCCGGTGCTGAAGTCGATGCCGAAGGAGGGGTGCACGAGGTATTTGGATCCGAGGACTCGGGCGTCTGCGAGCGCAGCGTTCCAGGCGGCCGGGTCGAACGGCTGCCGAATGCCGACATGGCCGGAGCTCGCCCAGAGTCCGGCGGCATCGAGCGACGCCTTGAACTCGGTGACGCTCCGGTTGACGAAACCGGCGTGTTCCACCCGGCGATAGCCGATCGCCGCCAGGGCAGCCAGCGTACCGGCGAAGTCGATCGCGAGCTGGTTGCGGAGAGTGTAGAGCTGAATGCTGATCTGGTTCGGCGGGACGGAGTGCGCCTCGGGCCGGGCCGCGCCCGCAACCTCAGCCGCACCGGCCGGGTCGGAGAGCAGGCCGGAGGCACCCACCAGGCCGGCGCCCGCCGCGGCGGTGCGCAGGAATCCTCGACGGCTGAGCTGCTTGGCGACCTCGTCGTGCGATGTGGTCGCATCCTGACCGGTACACATGTGCGATCTCCCTTGGTCGCAGCGTATGGGCACGGAGGAGTGTCAAGGTGTACGCGGCCCGGGGCGCCAGCGGCGAAGGATCCGCGGCAGAGGCACGGCGCCGGACCGTCTCTGCTGTCCTGCGAACACCGTACGCACTTTCGCTGGCCGCTGGAAGATTGACGGCGGCCCTCAGCATCTTCTGCTGATCCGATGTGAGCGCCGGACATCCATCGCGGACGGCTGATCTCTGAGGGGCATCGACGCGCCTTCTCTCAGCCCGCGTCACGCAGGCGCCACTCGGCGCGCGGCCGAAGCGGTCGGCAGTTCCGGTGCCGCTCAAGGTGCGGCCCGAGCGGCAACGTGCTACCACCAATGCACAACGCTGTGATCCTCGCCACAGATGATTTGAGGGATGCGTGGTGGCAGATCTTTGGAGATCCGGGATCGTCGGCGCCGGATTCATCGGCGAGGTCCATGCGCGCGCGGTACGGGCGGCAGGCGGTGTCCTCGCCGTTGTTGCGGGCCGCGACGCGAAGTCTTCGGCGGTCGCGGCCACCCGACTGCTGGCGAAGCGGGCCGCCTCGTCGGCGGAGGAACTCGTCGAGGCGGATGACGTCGACGTCGTACACATCTGCACGCCAAACCATCTGCACGCGCCGCTGGCCGAGCGTGCAATGGCCGCCGGCAAGCATGTGATCTGCGAGAAGCCGCTCACGACCGGAGTGGACAGTTCGCGCCGACTTGCCGCCCTGGCAGCCTCGGTGCCCGTGATCACCGCGGTGCCCTTCGTGTATCGCTTCTACCCCACGGTGCGCGACGCCCGTGGACGAGTGCGGCGTGGCGACGTTGGTTCCCTGCGTCTGCTACACGGCTCTTACCTGCAGGACTGGTTGTCGCGGCCCGAGGACCACAACTGGCGGGTCGAAGCGACGCTCGGCGGCGGCTCGCGCGCCTTCGGCGACATCGGCGTGCACTGGTGCGATCTCGTCGAGTTCACCACCGGGCACCGCATCAACCGGCTCGTCGCGCGCACGATGACCGTCCCCCGCGGCAGCGACGGGCGCCAACCTGACACCGAGGATGCCGCCACGGTCGTGTTCGAGACCGACCAGGGGGCGATCGGCTCGGTCGTCGTCAGCCAGGTCTCGCCCGGGCGCAAGAACCGGTTGTGGTTCTCCCTCGACGGCGCCCAGGCGTCGCTCCAGTTCGACCAGGAGCTCCCCGACTCGCTGTGGGTGGGCGGGCGCGAACAGAACGCTGTCGTGCACCGCGGCGCCGAGTCCTCGACCGGGGACGCCACCCCCTACAACATCGTCCCCGTCGGCCACCCCCAGGGTTACGTCGACTGCTTCACCGCGTTCGTCGCCGATGTCTACGCGGCCGCCGCGGGCGACCGTCCCGACGGTCTTCCCACATTCGACGACGGGTTGCGTGCCGCAGTCGTGACCGATGCCGTCCTAGCGTCCGCCGCCAGTGGCGGCTGGGTGGAGGTGCCCCTATGAAACTCGGATTCCTGACCGCCTGCCTACCCCAGCGCAGTCTCACCGACATCGCGGCCTGGGCCGCGGCGAACGCGTTCGAGGCCTTGGAGGTGGCCGCCTGGCCGGCGCTGGGCAACCGGCCGTTCACCGCCACCCACCTCGACGTCAACGGCTTCGGCCAACGGCAGGCCGATGCGGTGAGGGAGCTGCTCGACGAGCACCGCCTGACCCTGTCGTCGTTGGCGTTCTACGACAACAACCTGCACCCGGACCCGACCGCGCGCAAGAGCATCAATACCCACGTCCTGGCCCTCATCGACGCCGCCACGCTGCTCGGGGTACCGACCGTCGGCACTTTTGTCGGGCGGGATCCCACCAGGAGCGTCGCGGACAACCTCCGCGACGCCGAGCAGGTGTTCCGTCCGCTCGTCGACCGGGCCGGCGAGCGCGGGGTAAAGATCATAA
>CAMLNW010000282.1 GCA_946481495.1 uncultured Actinomycetes bacterium | reverse complement strand
GCTCGTCGTCTTCCAGCACGAGCCGGGCAGCTGGTGGAGCCTCGCCGACGAGATCCGCGAGCCGGTGCGGGTCAGCGCCGGCATGGGCGACGAGGGCGTCCTGGCGCCCGAGCCGATGGAGCGCGCGGTCGCGACGGCGGCCGTCTTCTCCTCGTTCTTGGAGGCTTCGGGGGTCGAGCGCGTCGACGTCGTGGCGACGAGCGCGATCCGCGACGCGCCCAACCGCGACGAGCTGCTCGGCGAGATTCGCCGCCGCACCGGGCTCGAGGTGCGCGTGATCAGCGGCGCCGAGGAGGCCTGGTACGGCTACCTGGCGATCGTCAACTCGACGACGCTGACCGACGGCTTCGGGATCGACGTCGGCGGCGGCAGCGTCCAGGTGATGCACATCGCCGGCCGCCGGCTGCTCGAGGCAGAGTCGGTGCGGTTGGGCGCCGTGCGTGTGAGCGAGGCGTTCCTGCCCGGCGAGCAGGCGAAGCCGAAGCAGATCAAGGCGCTGCGCGACCAGGTCTTCCGCACCCTCTCCGAGTTCGAGTGGTGGCAGGCCGATGGCAGCAGCCGGCTGGCGGCAATCGGCGGCACCGTCCGGAATCTGGCGAGCGCCGTTCAGAAGCGGATGGACCTGCCCGACGTCGACGAGCAGGGGTTCGTGCTGACCCGCGACGCGCTCGAGGAGCTGATCGAGCTGCTCGCCGAGCGGCCGGCTTCGGAGCGTGGCGCGCTGCCGGGCATCAAGCCAGACCGTGGCGACGTGATCCTCGGCGGCGCCGTCGTGGTGGCGGCCGCAATGGAGCACGGCGGCTTCGACGAGCTCGAGGTCGCCGAGGCCGGACTGCGCGAGGGGGTCTTCTTCGAGCATCTGCTCGCCGACCGCAACCCGCCGCTGCTGGCGGACGTCCGCACCGCATCGGTCGAGAATCTCGCCCAACGGTTCCGCACCGACCCGCCACATGTCGCCCACGTCGCGAAGCTGTCGCTCGAGCTGTTCGACGCACTGCGCGAAGCCGGCCTGCACGAGCTCGGCGACGGCGACCGCCAGCTGCTGTGGGCCGCTGGGCTGCTGCACGACATCGGCATGACCGTCGACTACGACGATCACCACCGCCACTCCCACTACCTGATCGTCCACGCCGGGCTGGCCGGCTACAGCCCGCGCGAGGTCGACCTCGTCGCGCTGATCGCCCGCTACCACCGCAAGGGCACGCCGGATCCGAGCGAGCTCGGCGCGATGCGCCGCGACGGCGACCGCGAGCGGCTGCTGCTGCTCTGCGGGCTGATCCGGCTCGCCGAGCAGCTCGAGCGCAGTCGCGACCAGGCTGTCGCATCCGTACTGTTGCGCGCGAGCAACGACGAGATCGTGCTCGAGGTCGTCCCGCGCGCCGGCGCCGATCCGGCTGTCGCGATCTGGGCCGCCGGCCGTGGCTCCGGCCTGCTTGCGGAGGCGCTCGACCGCCCGGTCGAGATCGTGCCGTCCGAACGCACGCCTTAGGGTCGCGCCAGATGCTGCGAATCACCGATGCGAACCGGCGCTGGTGGATACTCGCCGGCTCGTCGATCGGGCTGTTCGTGCTGATGCTCGACTCGACAGTCGTCGCGCTCGCGCTGGCGCCGATCCGCGTCGACCTCGGCGCCTCGACCGCCGGCCTGCAGTGGGTCCAGAACGTCTACCTGCTCGTGCTCGCGGCCTTCCTCGTCACGTTCGGCCACGCCGGCGACGTGATCGGCCGCCGGCGCGTGTTCCAGCTCGGCATGGCCGGCTTCGGGCTCGGCTCGCTGGTCTCGGCCACCGCCGGCTCGATCGAGCTGCTGGTCGCCGGCCGCGCACTGCAAGGGCTCGGCGCCGCCGGGGTGCTGGCGCAATCGCTCGCGCTGGTGACGAACGTCTTCGTGCCCGAGCGACGGGCACGGGCGCTGGGGATCTGGGCCGCCGTATCGAGCGTCGCGCTCGCGCTCGGGCCGTTGCTCGGCGGCGCGGTCGTCGAGTTCGCGAGCTGGCGCTGGCTGTTCTGGGCGAATCTGCCGCTGGTCGCAATCGGGATCGCCGTCGTCGCGGCAGCCACGCCGGAGTCGCGCGACGAGACCGCGTCGCGGCGCTTCGACGTCGCCGGTTTGATCGCGATCGCCGTGGGTCTGACCGGTGTCGTCCTGGCGCTCGTGCAGGCCAAGCAGTGGAGCACCGCCGCGACGCTCGCGGCGCTCGCCGTCGGCCTGCTCGGCCTGGCCGCCTTCTGGGTGATCGAGCACCGCGTCGAGGAGCCGATCGTCGACTTCGCGCTCTTTCGCAACGGCCCCTACTTCGGCGCCTCGGCGGCGGCGTTCACACTCGTCGGCTGCTATTGGGCGGTGATGTTCTTCGTGCCGCAGTACCTCCAGCTCGTGCTCGACTACTCGACCTTCGAGAGCGGCCTGCTGGTGCTGCCGGTGACGGCGCCGATGCTCGTCTTCTCGGCGCTCGCCGGACGGCTGATCGCCCGCTTCGGCGCCCGCCTGCTGATGACGGTCGGGATGAGCTGCGCGGTCGGCGGGATGCTGATCGTGACGCGCGTCGATGGCGCCAGTGGCTACGGCCTGCTGCTGCCCGGGCTGCTGTTGTTCGGCGTCGCCCTGGGTCTCGTCTACGCGCCGATGTCAGCCGCCGCGATGGCCGCTATGCCGGACTCGAAGGCCGGATCGCCTCGGGCGTGCTGGCGATGGACCGCACGCTCGCCGGCGCGTTGATCCTCGCCGCCGGCGGGGCGCTGTTTCAGCACGTCGAGCTGGAGCAACGAGCCAGCCAGGGCTTCGACACGGCGTTCGCTGACGCGCTCGCGGCGACTGGCTGGCTGCTAGCGGCGATCCTGGCCGTGGGCACTCTGCTCACCTGGCACTTCGTCCGCTCGGTGCGTCCGATCGGCGCGCGGTAGCCCGCCGGCCTCTTTCTCGTCGACGTCGGGGTCGATCCGTGCCGCGTGCTCGTGACGCTCCTCGGCCTCGCGACGCTCGCGTCCCGCGTGAGCCGCCTGCTCCTCGGCGCCAGCCAGCTCGGCACGCGCGCGTGCCGCGCGCTCCTCGGCCTCGGCGTGCTGGCGATCGGCGCGGGCGCCACGGATGGCCCGCGTGCCCGCGGTGTACAGCCCGAGCAAC
>CAMLNW010000281.1 GCA_946481495.1 uncultured Actinomycetes bacterium | reverse complement strand
TTGCTGCGCAGGTACTCCTGAAACGACGCGGCCTGCTCGGCAGCCCAGCCGACCTGATGGCCGTGCAACTCGCGCAGCTCGAGTCCACGCAGCTCAGGACTCGCCTGCCCGAGCCGCCAGGCGACCCGCGCGGCGGCGAGCGCGTCGGCATTGGCGGCGTGCGCGTCGGCCGCGGCCAGCGGCACGCGGTAGTGGGCGCAGACCGCGGTCAGCGTCCGCTTGCCCTTGCGGAAGCGGTCGAACTGCTTGTCGAGCACGTGCGGGTCGACGACCAGCATCCCCGCTTCACCGCCGACCCGGTCGATCAGCGGCACGACGCCGTGCCGACGCGCCTCGCGGTCGAGCATCGTGAGATCGAAGCGGGCGTTGAAGGCGATCACCGGTACACCAGCAAGGATCTGCTCGGCCAACAGCGTCGTGATCTCCTCGACCGCCTCGGCCGACGGCCGACCCTCGGCGCGCGCCATCTCCGTAGTGATCCCGTGGACGTTCGTCGCCCCGGCGGGAATCTCCACGCCCGGGTCGACCAGCCAGTCGCGGCTGACCGTCTCCAGCCCACCGCCGACGAGGCTCACCGCGGCCGTCACGATCCGATCCGACGCGGGGTGAACCCCAGTCGTCTCAACATCGAACGCCGCCAACCGGCCCTCATGCCAACCCATGTGCCGGAAGGTAGGGCCGCCCCCGGACGTCAAAACCCCCGCAAATGCGGGGGACATGAAACGGAGAGGGCGGGATTCGAACCCGCGAGAGAGCTTTCGCCCCCTACTCGCTTAGCAGGCGAGTGCCTTCAGCCACTCGGCCACCTCTCCGGGGACTGCGCCTCGATTGTAAGCGTCAGGGGTGGGAGTAGCGCGTCCAACGGCCGGAAGCGACAGAATGGCCGCGATGAAGATCTTCGTAGCGGTCGTGATCGGCGTGATCGTGCTCGGCGCGGTGACCCAGTTGGTGATTCCGGGCTTCGTGGAGCGCAAGATCGAGTCGAACCTCGAGGAGCGCAGCGACGGCGGCGAGGCCGTTGCCGACGTCAAGGCGTTCCCGGCGGTGCGGCTGTTGTGGGGCTCGGGCGACCGGCTGGAGGTACGCGGCCGCGGGCTGGAGATCGATCTCGAGCAGCGGACCGACGATCCGCTCGGCCAGATCGACGGCTTCGACGAGGTCGACATCGACCTGACCGATCTGACCGCCGGCCCGGTCGACGTCCAGGCGTTCTCGCTGGTCAAGAACGAGGACGACACCTCCTACTACCTGCGCATGGACGCCGAGACGACGCCGACGTCGCTTGCCGAGTCGGTCGGCGGCACGCTCGGCGGTGACATCGGCAGCGCGCTCGCCGGGGCCGCGTCGGAGGCGCTGCTCGGCGACGGCGCGGTCAACGTCCCGATCAACGTCGAGGCGCAGGTCAGCCGCGGCAACGGCGGCACGCTCGACGTCGACGCGGCGCAGGCTTCGGTCGGCGGCGTTCCGACTGGACCGTTCGCCGAGGCGATGGTCCAGGCCGTGCTCGAGAACCTCTAGCGGCGGCTCAGGCCGCCAGCGATCCCTCGAGCTCCAGCAGCTGCTGCTTGCGCTCGACGCCGCCGGTGTAGCCACCCAGTCCGCCGCCGGTCGCGATCACGCGGTGGCAGGGGACGACGATCGGAACCGGGTTCGCCCCGAGCCCGTTGCCGGCGGCGCGGACGGCCTTGACGTTGCCGGCGCGCTCGGCGATCTCGCGGTAGCTGACCGTCTCGCCGTAGCCAAGCTCAGCGGTGGCGCGCAGGATCGCCTCGAAGAAGCCGCCGTGCACGAGCCGCCAGTCGACCGGCTGGTCGAACTCGCGCCGGCGGCCCTCGAAGTACTCGTCGAGCTGGCGGCGGAGCGGGTCGATCCGCTCCGGTAGCTCGAGCACGCGCGGCGAGACCTCGCGGGCGAGCCGCTCGAGCACGTCCTCGACCGTCAGCTCGGGGTAGGCGAGCATCACCAGCCCCTGGTCGGTGGCGGCGACGGTCAGCGGCCCGAACGGCGAGTCGGCCTGGCCGTAGGCGACGTCGACCAGACCCTCGCGCGCGGCGCGCGCGGCGAGCTCGTCGAGCGCGCGCTGGGATAGACCGCCGTGACGGCTCTCGCGGACGGCGTTGCGCAGCTGCCGGTCGACCTCGCTCATCGTGCCAGCTCCTCTCTGAGTCGCTTGAGCCCCTCGTGGACGTTGCGGCGTGCCGCGTCCTCGGAGCAGTCGAGCGCCGCGCTGACGTCCGCGTATTCGAGGTCGGCGACGCTGCGTAGGAAGACGGCCATCCGCTGCTTCTCCGGCAGCGCGCGGACCTGAGCCCAGAGCCGTGGCTCGCCGTCGATCGGCTCGCCCGGCGGCACCGGGATCTCGGGCAGGCTTTCGGCCGGCGCGGGACGGCGTCCGGCGGCGCGGTGGGCGTCGATCGCCTTGCGCTGGGCGATCTTCAGCAGCCAGCCGCGCAGGTTGTCGGCGCTGCGCAAGTCGGGATAGGCACGCAGCGCGGCGATCCAAACCTCCTGAAAGCAGTCATCGGCGTCGATCGGCCCGACGGACGCCACCAGGAAGCGGTGCACGACCGCGCCGTGGCTGTCGATCAGGACCTGGAACGGCGGCAGGCTCACGCCTATTCAACGCTTGGCGGGCTTGCCCTGTGAGGTCGAGCCCTGCTCAGGCGGTGTCGACTCGCTGATGAAGACCGGCGTGCCGAGCGGGACGCTGTTCATCAGCCAGCGCGCGTCCTTGGGATCGGTCCGCATGCAGCCGAGGCTGACCGCCTCGCCGAGACCACTGACGTCGTTGGTCGCGTGGATCGCCAGCCGGTCGCCGCCGGGCCAGCCCTCGGGGAGCTTCGTCTGGTGACCGGTCAGTGCGACGACGCAACAGCCGTAGGGAGAGTTCGGGTCGCTGACGCTGAGCTTGTCGGTGACGGCGAAGCGCCCGGTCGGCGTCGGATGGTCCTCGCGACCGACGCCGATGCTGAACGTCTTGATCACCTTGCCGTCGCGCTCGACCGCGATCTGGCGCTTGGTCAGGTCGGCCTTGATCGCCCAGCCGACGGTGCCGAGGCGCGCGACATCGGACTCGCGGATCCAGCCGACCTCGCCGTTCTCGAGCTCGGGCGCCAGCACCGAGA
>CAMLNW010000280.1 GCA_946481495.1 uncultured Actinomycetes bacterium | reverse complement strand
GTTCTCGGCGAGCACCTGCTCGACGATCGCGTCGGCGCGCTCGTCAGCCCGCGGATCGTCGGCAGCACCTCGAGGCTCGCGAGCCAGCCCTCGAACCGCTCGACGTCGGCGTCGACCAGCGCGCGGGCCCGCTCGGCCTCCGCCTCGCGCACCGAGATGTTGCGCGCGACCTCCTGCTCGAGGTCGTCCATGTCGTAGAGCGTTACGCCGGCCAGGTCGCGCACCGACGGGTCGATGTCGCGCGGAACGGCGATGTCGATGACCACCAGCGGCTGATCAGTACGGCCGGCGAGCACCAGCTCCAGCTCCTCGCGGCCGACGAGTTGGTGCGGCGACGACGTGCAGCTGACGACGATGTCGGCCTGCGCAAGCTCGGCGGGGAGCTCGTCGAGTGGGACGGCAGACCCTTGGTAGCGCTCGGCCAGCCCGAGCGCGCGGTCGTAGCGGCGGTTCGCGACGAAGACGGCGTGCGCGCCGCGGTCCTTCAGCGCCTGCGCTGTCCGCTCGCCCTGCTCGCCAGCGCCGATCACGAGCACGCGGCGGTCCGAGAGCTGACCCGCATCGCCACCAGCCGGACATTTCCCGATCAAGCCACGCGCAGCGAGCTCGGCGGCAACGCTTGCGACGGACACGCGTGACCGCCCAACGCCGGTCTCGGTCCGTACGCGCTTGCCGGCGGCGAGCGCGTCGCGGAAGAGACGGTTGGCGATCGGGCCGGTCATCCCCTCGACGAGCGCGAGCTCGTAGGCGCGCTTGACCTGGCCCTGGATCTCGGCCTCGCCGACGATCATCGAGTCGAGTCCCGCGGCGACGGAGAAGAGGTGGCGGGCGACGTCGAGGTCGCGCAGCGCGTAGAGCGAGTCGGCGAGCTCGGTCGGTCGGGTCTCGGCCTGGCGCGCCAGCACGGCCAGCGCGGCGCTCTCCGCGGCAACCGGGTCGGTCGCGACGAGGTAGAGCTCGGTGCGGTTGCAAGTCGAGATCGCGACCGCCTCGTGGATCTCCTCGTGGGCGGTCAGCTCCGCGAGCACCGCGGCGGCGCGGCCCTCGGTCAGCGCGAGCCGCTCGCGCAACTCGAGCGGCGCCGTCTTGTGCGACACCCCGAGCGCGAGCAGCTCGCCGCTCATGCGACCGGCTCCCCGTCGCGCGGCTCGGGGTCGACCCCGGCGACCGGCTCGCCGTGCGGCCCGGCCGTGGTGTCGCCGGCGGCCGGCGGCGCGGCCCCGTCGTCGCGCTCCGCGATCTCGACCAGCTCGGTCAGCTCGCGATCGATCCGCGCGATCTTCGCGCTGATGATCGCCACGTAGAGGACGATCAGCGTGAAGAAGACGACGTACGCCCCGGCGACGTACTTGCCCGCCTCGTCGAGCGGCAGCGCGGGCATCAGGCGGCTGCCTTCGCCTCGAGCTGGCGCCGCAGCCGCTTCAGCTGCATCGACGCGTGCTTGCCGGTCAGCTCCAATTTCCACATCGTCACGAACAACAGCGTTACAGCCGCGATGCAGACGAGGAACGTCAAGCGCATGTCACCTGGCAAAGAGCCACCCGTCTGCGACAAGACGCGCGGGTGAGTAAAGGCCTCGGCCATCCGCACGGCGGCGAAGTTGATCGGCACGAACGCGCCCGCCGCGATCGCGAACACCGACGAGTAGCGCGCCTGGCGGTCCGGGTCCTCGATCGAGAAGCGCAGCGGGTAGTAGACGCAGTAGAGCAGGAAGACGACGAGGAACGAGACCAGCACCGGCTCGTCCCAGACCCACCAGTGGCCCCACGCCGCCTTCGCCCAGATCGCGCCGGTGATCAGCACGATCGTCCCGAAGATGATCGACATGTGGATCGCGACGTAGGAGCGCGCATCCCACGAGCGGTCGCCGGTGCGCAGGAACTGGATCGCCATGATCCCGCCAGCGACGAAGCCGCACAACGCGACGATCGCCAGCGGCACGTGGACGTAGAAGATCTTCTGGACGAAGCCCTGGTCGGCGTCGAGCGGCGCGTAGAAGAAGACGAGCGCGAGCGACAGCGCCACCATTAGGACGGTGGCGATCGACAGTGGCTTGAGGCCCTTGGAATACACCTAGTCGTCCAGGAGGAAGTCGAACACGGCGACGGCGATCAGCACGAAGACCACATCGTAGAGGCTCAGCAGTCCCAGCCAGCGGCCCAGATCCTCGGCGGCCTGGTCGCCACGCAGCAGTGGCTCGCTCGCCGAGGCGGCGGAGATCAGCACGGGAACGACCAGCGGGAGCAGCAGCAGCGGCACGATCAGCCCCGGCGCGCGCGTCTCGGCGGCGAGCGCCGACACCAGCGCGCCGATCGCCGCCAGGCCGATGTTCGCCGCCAGCAGGATCGTGATCAGCACCGGCAGCGCGGGCAGCAGGTCGGGTCCGAGCAGGAACAGCGCGAACGCGGGAATCGCCACCAGCTCGAGCAGCGTCAGGTAGAGGAAGAGCGCCGCCGCCTTGGCGAGCCAGAGCGCCGTGCGGTCGACCGGCGCCAACAGCAGCCCGTCGATCCCGCCCTGCTCGCGCTCGATCGCGAACAGGCGCGTCACCCCGATCACCGCAGCGAGCAGCAGCGTCACCCAGAGCACACCCGACGCCAGGTCTCCCTCCAGCGAGTCACGATCGAGCCCGAAGTGGAACAACACGAACACGGTGACCGTGAACAGCGTCATCGCCGGCACGGACTCCTTCGTCCGCAACTCGATCGCCAGGTCCTTGCGCAGGATCGCGCGGGCGGTGCGGATCACGCGTACAGCCCCCGCGCCATAGTCGCATCGACCTCTCCTGCTGGCCGACAGAACGCCTGCTTGCCACCACGCAGCCCGAGCGCCACGTCGGCCTCGGCCAGCCCACCCTCGACGTCGTGGGTGACGAGCACGCGCGTCTTCCCAGACGCCCTTCCGATCAGCGGCTCGAGCGCCTCGTTCGCCGCCGGGTCGAGATTCGCCCGCGGCTCGTCGAGCAGCAGCAGCGCCGGGTCGTGGAGCGTCGCCCGCGCGACCGCCAGGCGCTGCACCATCCCCTTCGAGAGGTCGCGCACCGGCTCGATTGACTCCGCATCCATCCGCGGCGATCGAATCGTCCGCACCACCGCCGGCAGCACGCGTGCGAGGCGGATACCGCCCAGCCGGCGCGCCAG
>CAMLNW010000279.1 GCA_946481495.1 uncultured Actinomycetes bacterium | reverse complement strand
CGGCGAGACGCTGAGCGAGCGCGTCGGGCGTGAAGGCGGCGTGCGGCATGACCCAAGCGCCGCCAGCCTGCTCCAACGCGCGCGCGTTGGCGGTCTGCGCATCGATCTCGACCCGATCGACGTGGACATCCACCATGTTCGTTGCGGGGCGGCCGAGGGCGCGCCGGCCGAGCCATCGGTGCACTACGATGTCCGGTTCCTGGTGCACTGTCCGGCGAACAGCATGGAACAGGTCAGCGAAGAGTCGTCCGCGCTCGGGTGGTTCCGGCCGGACACGCTCCCGTCGCCGCTCGCCTCCGCCACCGCCCGTCAGATCCCCCACGCTCTCGCCCGCCTCCGCTGACCCCGCCTCCGCTGACCCCGCCGCGCGGGGAACTTGAGCACCTCGGTCCACACCACCCGGGTCCGGTCATCAGTGTCGGTGTCCGCATCGGCGCTCGGCCGACCGGTTGGATGGGCGGTCTTTGTCTCGTAGACTCGCCGATCCATGCCTCAGCGGGGAGTACAGGGTGACCGACGGCGGTCTTGGTGAGCTCGGTTTCCAACTACGAAGGGTGGCTGATGACCTGGAGCAATCCAGCGCCCGCCTGAGGCAGAGCCTGGCGGCCGTCCAGTCGCGGACCTTCAGAGCCGCGTCTCCGGACGGCCATGTCGAGATAGTTGTCGACGGCCGGTACCGCGTATCGTCTATCACGTTGAGTACGCGGGGGTCCGACCGAGATGCCGCGACGTTGGGGCGCCAGTTGACGTCGACGTTGAACGACGCGCTGGGCCGCGCCCGTAAGGACACCAACAAAGCGGTACTCGACGCGTTGCCGGATCGGGTCCGACAAAGCGTCGAGCAGGTCGTCGAGGACTCTCGACTGGACACGGGCCGGTGAGCGACATGGATCCTCGTCGCCGCATGTCCGAGCTGGAACTCACGATCAGCGACTATCCCCGCCAGGTCGCGCAGGCGCATCGTCGCCTGGCCGGCATCGCTGCACAGACGGTTCTCGGTCAGGACGCGGGCGGACTCGTCACCGTTACCGTCACCGCCCTGGGTGTCGTGACCTCCGTGCATCTGTCACCGCGTGCACTGCGTGACCTTGACGATCGAAGGTTGGCTGATTGCGTCCGTGATGCGGCGAATCAGGCACTCATTCGGGCCGAGGAGACGGTGAACGCGGTAGCAGAAGAACCGCGGGTCGACGACGTCGACAGCCGGTTGGCGGCTTTCGAGGGCCGCGTGGACGACATCCTCTGCGAGCTGGACCGCGTCAGTTCTGGCCTTGATGACCTTGTCGACTGATGACCTTGTCAACTGACCGACCCATTACTTGACAGCATCCTCTGCTTGATGGGCGTCGGTCAGGCCGCGAGCGTAGTCACCGCCGGCGTCGAGGAGGGACCCTCCGGTGGTGGGCGGGGCCACCAGGCCGAACGTCGCCTTGTCGATGGCGATGCTCACCACGGCGTTCTGGGCGTAGAAGGACGCCGTCTTGCGGACCCATTCCATACCCTTCGCGGCCTTCGCCGCGGCCTCGACCTCTTGGAGGTAGGTCCTGAGTTGGTTGAGCACCTCGACGACGCGCTTGAGGGCACCATGGATCCGCTGAAACATCTTGGCCAGCTTGACGAGGACCTCAGCCACCTTCTCGATCACGCGAGCGACGCGGGCCAGGGTCTGCGCCGCCCGGGCAAGGACCAGGGCGACGCTGGCGGCAGCGTTCGCGCCGAGGATGAGGATCGAAACGGCGACGTTCACCACGAGTTCGCTCACGGCAAACATGATCAAGCTGACGACCAGATCGATAATCATGTTGGTGCCCTCGACACAGGCGTGCGCGCCGTGCTCCAGCAGGGCTGGGATCTTGCGGATAGCCTCGGCGACTTGGCCGATCTTCTGGTCGATATCGTCGATACGCGCGCTGAAGGCATGGCACGCGTCACCGTTCCACTGACCGACCAACGCGTTGCGGTCGCTGAGCTGTTGGTGACGGATCGTCGTCAGCATCTCGGCGATCTGCATGTACTGCGGAGCGGCGGCGAGTAGCGCTTGCGGATCACCACTGACGGCCTTCAGTCCATCGTTGATCCAGCTGAAAGGCTCATTCAGGGTCTCCTGCACCAACGAGGGCAGGGTGCGGAACCACACTTCGAGCTTGTTGGCGTACTCCTGGCTCATGTGGCGTCTCGTACGTCGATACCGGCCATACCGGACTTGATCTGACCCACAGCCGCTTCCGCGGAAGCGTCGGCGCTCGCATATGTGGCGGCCGTACCATTCAACGCTTCGGCTATCGATCCCATGGTGTCGGCGGCGGAGCAGAGGGCGTCGGCGCATCCGTCGACGAACTCGTCGTAAGCGGCATATACCCGGCTGCCGATGTCGAGGATGTAGCCGAAGCTTTCGCGCGACACTCGAACGGAATCCATCTGAGCGCGCAACCGGCGGAGCTCATCACGGCGATCCCAAGACGCCGCTGCGAACCTCTTCATAGCCGGCAGATCGGCGCGATTCTGATCCATGAAATCCCTCCCGTTCGGTCGTTACGCGGAAAGTGCACCGACCAGGTGGCCGACACGCCGATGCCCAACAGAAGAACGTTGAACCCAATCATCGAAACCGTCGACAAAAGTGATCTCGACTCGCCCCGACCGACATATCAGCGTGCCGCACCTGACTGCCGATCGAATCCGCTCGCGTGGCACGGCGAAAACGACGGTGCAGGTCCTGCGCAGGGCCACATCGCCGCTCAGCTGCAGAATCCTTGGTCAGCCACCGCCCGGCGAAGTCGATCCGGATTGATGTTCAGGCCGCGCCGGCCGATGCCCTGAACGAAACTCATCCGACTGAGGCAATCGATAACCGCGCTCGCGCAAGAACCGCGCGAAAGGGCTCAGCTCGTGATCCTCGAGCACAGCCGACTCTCGTCACCGTCCCAGTGCAGGCGATGCGTCCCCAATGCCAGCAGTTGCTCACCTGCCTCCAATATCCTGCCGACATCCTCGCCTGGTTGAGCATCGGCACTCGCGCAGAGTACCGGACCAGTGATCCATTGATCTACCCCCAATGTCGCCCCTTTAGACAAGGAGTTTCGAGGTCCGAGGACGCTGCGAGGGCATGCGGAAGGTGTCGATGATCGTGTCGTGACCCAAGACCTCGACACCTCTTGGCCGTACTTACG
>CAMLNW010000278.1 GCA_946481495.1 uncultured Actinomycetes bacterium | reverse complement strand
CAGGAAGCCGAGCGCCAGCACGACGCCGATCGCGACCGGCGTCGTGTCGGCAAGTGCCGTCTCGAGGTCGTGGTTCTCCGCCGACGCGCCGCCGACGAGCACGTCGGCGGGGAGCGCATCGCGAAGCCGGTCGATCGTCGCCCCGGCGCCATCGCTCGACGGGTCGTCGGTGGGGATCGCCTGGATCGCGACATGGTCGCCGCGGCCGCTGGCGGGCGGTAGCGCCTGGGCGATGCCGGGGTCGGCGGCAACGACCCGCGCCGCCGCGTCCGCGACGGCCGCCGGCGCGACGATCTGCAACGCGCCTGGCGCGCCGTCGCCGAAGGCCGCCTGGACGGCCTCGAAGCCCTGGCGCGAGGAGTCCCCCTCGGGCACGACCTTGATCGACGGCATGCCGGTGTCGAGCGACAGCACGGGCAGCGCGAGCGCGACCAGGATCGCCAGCGCTACAGCGCCGTAGCCGAGCGGGCGCCGCCAGAGCCGCTCTGCCCAGGCGGCGAAGCGCGGCGAGCGGTGCTCGCCAGAGTGCGCCCACGGCAGCGACAGGCGGTCGATTCGCGGGCCGAGCTTCGCCAGCACAGCCGGCAGCAGCGTCAGAGTCACCGCCAGCACGAACAGCACCGACAGCATGATCCCGGCGGCCGTCGACCTGAACGCGGGGCTCGGCACGAGGATCACGGCGGTCAGCGAGATCAGCACGGTCAGGCCGGAGAAGAGGACGGCCTTGCCGGCGGTGTCCATCACGACGGCGGCTGCCTCGACCGGGTCGAGCTTCGACCCGAATAGCGCTGCCCGGAAGCGCATCACGACGAACAGCGCGTAGTCGATGCCGAGCGCGAGCGCGAACATCAACGCGAAGTTCATCGCCCAGATCGAGATGTCGAGCAGCTGCGTGCCGAGGTAGAGCGACCCGGCGGCGGAGACCAGGCCGATGATCGTCAGCATCAGCGGCAGTCCGGCCGCGACCAGCGAGCCGAACGCCAGCAGCAGGATCGTCAGCGTCACCGGCCAGGAGATCAGCTCCGACTTCAGCATCGCGCTCTTGTTCGCCTCGTTGAAGTCCGACCACATGCCGGACGCGCCGGTCAGGTCGACCTGGACGCGCTCGTCGCCGAGCGCTGCGAGCTCCTCCTTCAGCTCGTTCGCCGCGCTGACCATCTCGTTCGAGTCGCGCGCGGCGCCGGCCTGGACGACGGCGGTGCGGCCGTCGCGCGAGATCGATACGCCCGGCCGCGGGGCGACGACGGTGCTGACGGCGTTGCTGGCGCGCAGCGCACGCTCGACCTTCGCCGTGGCGGCGTCGAACGCCGGGTCGCCGGCCTTCGCGTCCGCGGAGTGGACGACGACCATTAGACCGTAGCCGGACAGCCCGCCGAGCTCGCGGTCGATCACGTCGCGCGCCTGCACGGACTCCGATCCGGTCGCCTCCCAGCCGGCGCCCGACAGCGCGTGCTCGACCTTCGGCGCGAAGAGCCCGAGCCCGAGCGCGACGACGACCCAGGTGGCCAGCACGACGCCGAAGTGCGAGGCGGTCCAGCGGCCGAGCCGTCCGATCGGCCCGACGGTGGCTGTCGTACGACCCGTCATTTCGGGACCGCCTGGTCAAGGATCGCGTCGAGGCCGGTGACCTGGCGGCGCAGACCGTCGTAGACGACCTCGCAGAGGTCGAAGAGAACCTGGTCGGCGATCTCGTAGCGGGTGTGGTTGCCCTCGCGGGTCCGGCTGACGAGGCCGGCGTCGTGGAGCGTCCCGAGGTGCTTGGAGACGTTCTGCTGCGAGGCGCCGGTCGATTCGGTCAGCTCGCCGACGGTCGCCCCGCCGTCGCGCATGCGGTCGAGCAACTTGATCCGCATCGGCTCGCCGAGCAGGCGGAAGCGGCGGGCGATGACCTCGACGAGCTCGTCGGGCAGTGGGTGGACCAGCGCATCGGGGGACATGCGCCGAGAGTAACACAACTATATAGTTGTGTCAATTGTGTGATTGTCTAGCTTTGGATGGGGTGCAGCGCGAAGAGCTCCCCGGCTCGCTCGGCGACCAGCTCCGGCTTCTCCTCGGCGATGAAGTGGCCGGAGTCGGCGACGAGCTCGATCGAGATGTCGTCACAGTGGCGTTCGATGCCCCGCAGCACGACCGGCGAGAGCGCCTTATCGGCGGTTCCGAAGACGACCCGCGTCGGCACCGACAGGCGCAGGTCCTCAAATGCCCGCTCGAGCAGCACGGTGCGGAACGAGCGCGCGAAGCTGCGGTAGAGCAGCGCGGTGGCTCGTGCGCTCTCCGGCCGCTGCAGCCGTGCGGCGTAGCCCTGCGCGTCGGCGGGCGAGATCCCGTCCTGGACGCGGTCGGCGCGCAGCATCCGCGCGATCAGGCTGGGGCGGTCGCGAACGATCTCCTCGCCCCAGGCGGCCAGCAGGAAGATGTACCACGACCGGCGCAGCTCCCAGAGCAGCCGCGGCGACAGCTCCAGCCACGGCGGCGAGGTGTTCAGCACGACCAGGCTGGCGATCCGCTGCGGCGCGGCGATCGCCGCCGCGAACGCGCCGAAGCCGCCCCAGTCATGGCCGACCAGATGGGCCCACTCGATTTCCAGCGCGTCGAGCAGCGCGATCGCGTCGGCGCCCAGGACCAGGCCGTTGTAGTTGTCGCTGGCCGGCGCGCCGGTCTGACCGAAGCCGCGCAGGTCGGGCGCCATCAGCCGGTAGCGGTCGGCGAGCAGCGGGATGACGTGACGCCAGCACCAAGCATCCTGCGGCCAGCCGTGCAGCAGCAGCACCGGCGGTCCTGCGCCGGCCTCGTAGAGATGGACGTCAAGCGGTCCGGCGTCGTGGGTCTCGATCGTGACGGTCCGCTGCGTTGCGCCGGGGATGTCCGGCGCGGCGGGGGTCGTCGGCGCTGCTGACATCGCCGACGACCCGTGGGCGCTAGCCCGCGGTCGGGACCGCGTTCTTGAAGACGACCTTGCCGGTCTTGCACTCCATCCACTTCGCCTTCACGACGATCGACGTCTTGGTCGAGCTCTTGAACTTGCCGCTGAAGGTCGCCGTGTCGCTCGGCTGATTGGTGATGGTGCCCTTCACCGAGTACTTGCCCTTGTCGTTCGGCTTCTTCGGCTTGCCGATCGTGTAGTCGAGCTGGGTCTGGCCGTTGTCGAGGGTCAGGCCCTCCTGGCGGCAGACCTTGCCGTCGGCGTCCATGAACGCCGTCGAGTA
>CAMLNW010000277.1 GCA_946481495.1 uncultured Actinomycetes bacterium | reverse complement strand
GCCAAGAACGGCCGCTGCTTGGGCAGCTCGATCGTCGCCGTCTCGAGCGCGGGCGGACCCTCGGAGATCGTCTCCTGGAGCGAGTCGCTGACCGACGCCCAGGCGGTAAAGGTCGTATCGAGCGCGACGAACAGCTCGCCCTGGGTCTGCGCGACCGGCGCGACCTCGCCCGCGGCCTGCTCGAGCGCCGGGAAGAAGCGTGCCCAGGCGGTGCGCGGCGCGTTCCAGTTGCGCATCACCGGCTCGAGCTTCTCGACGACCGGCAGCAGCTCGGCGAAGGTGCGGTTGAGCGACTCGCCGCGGCCGGCGAAGCCGGCGCCGAAGGTCTCGAGATTGGTCCGCGAGCCGACCCGCGTCGGCTCGTCGAACATGTTGAAGAAGTCGTCGATCTCCTCGGTCTTGGTCTGCGACGTGGCGGCCAGCGGGATCGTCGCGCCCTCGGCGTACCCCTCAGTCGACTCGCCCTTCGTGATCTCGACGTACTTGAGGCCGAGCGCGGAACGCGGGCGGATGACCAGCGTCGAGTCCTTGGGGAGCGGGACGATCCGCTCGTCGAGCTCGAGCGTCAGGTTGGCGGCGACGGCGCCGTTCTCCTGCGGGTCGGTCTCGATCACGGTGACGACGCCGATCCGCGAGCCGCCCATCCGGACCTCGTTGCCCTTGACCAGCCCGTTGGCGTTCGGCACGTTCGCCGTGAGGCTGTAGGTCGGCACGAACGGCAGGCCCTCGTTCGCGTTGTAGGAGAGGAAGACGGCGACCATCGTCACGATCACCGTGACCGCTCCGATCAGCACCGGGCTGCCGGAGAGCACCGAGGTTCCCGCGCGCCGGTTGCTCATCGACCCTCCCCGAAGAGATAGTCGAGCAGTGGCTTGGCGTCCTCGGAGTCGAGCGGCATGCCGGCGATCGCCTTGTTAGGCGCAATCGCCTGCTTGAGCTCCTCAGAGGACTTTGGCTCAGCCGCCGCCGCAGCGGCCGCCTTCACCGGATCTCCGTACTGCTGGAGTGTCGATCCGCAGTTCTCGGGATCGCGTCGAGGGCTATCGCCAGACCGTGAAACGCACAACCCATGGAACACCAGGCTCGACCGCACGTAGTGGCCCTTCGAATCGACTCCGTTGACGGTGCCGGTGTAGAAGTAGATGAGCTTCATCAGCTCCTCGATGCCACCGGTGTCGTCGAAGCTGCCGAACAGCTTCGCGAGGTTGTTCGTCGTCGGGCGCAGCGGACGGCCGAGCTCGTCGAGGTCGCCGATCAGCGGCCGGATTGCCGGGAACAGCTCGCGGGCGCGGTCGCCGAAGTCGCCGAGCGAGACGAGCGCCGGCGTGGCCGCCTCGAAGAACGGCCCGGTGCCCGCGACGGTCGCGTTGATCGCCTTCGCCTGGCTGTCGAGGCTGTTCAGCGCCGGCGTCATCTGGTCGGCGAGACCGGAGAAGCGGTCGGCGGTCGGCTTCAGCTCGCGCAGGAAGGCCGGGAAGCGCTCGAAGTTGCGCTCGATGTCATCGCCGCGCTCAGCGGCCGCGGCAGCCGTGGCGCCGGCCTTGTCGATGAAGCCCGCGGTCTCCTTGCGCTTGTCGACCCAGGCGGCGAGGACGGTGTCGGACTCGTCGATCAGCCGGCCGAGCAGACGATCCTGGTCGGCGAGCACCTTGATCCAGCCGTCGAACTCCTTCAGCGCCGGGTTGGCGCGCCGGACGGCCTCGCGCAGCCGATCGCCGTTGCCGGCGAGCCCAGCGCCGAACTCGTTGATGATCAGGCGCAGACCCTCGCGCTGCGGCAGCCGGTTGATGTTGCGCAACAGGTCCTCGCCGACCGGCGTGACGTTGTTGTCGGCCGGCAGCAGGTACTGGCCCTCGCCGCGACCGTCGTCGATCTGCGCGAGCTCCGCAGCGGGCGGCTGGCCCTCCTTGTGCGGCCGCGTCGGCGAGCACTCGATGAACTGCTCGCCGATCAGCGACTGGAGGCGGATCTGGCACTGGCGTCCTTGCGGAACGGGACGAAGGCCGGGTCGTCGATCTTCAGCACGATCGCCGCCTGGTTCTGCTCGGTGAGGTCGACGTCATGGATCGAGCCGACCACGACGCCGGCGATCTTCACGTCCTCGCCCGGGATCACGAAGCTGCCGTTGTCGAAGACGGCGCGGACCAGGTACTCGTCGCCGTCGTCGCCACCGGCGGCGATGCTGAACAGCGCGCCGATCGCAAGGCCCGCGGCGACCGCGATCGCGACCGCGCGGCCGCTGGTCAGCTTCTTGACGCGCGGATCCGTGCTCATGGCGTGCCGCCGATCACCTGCGACGGGTCGCAGTCCGCGTTGGCCAGCTCGCCCATGTCGACGAACGGCGCGGAGCCGTCGGCCGGGCGCGGAGCGGCCGAGCCCGGGCAGCGACGGAGGTTGCCGGTGCTGAGGTAGGGGCTCGAGCCGCGCTCGCCGGCGGGCTTCGGCGTCAGTGTGCCGCCCTCGGCGTCGTCGGTGAAGCTGAAGTTGTCGAAGACCGGCATCGAGCGCGCGTAGTGGCCGTTGGCGTCATACGGAGCCATTGCGCCACCGAAGCCGCGCAGCCAGGCAACCAAGTCGGGGGTGTAAGGACGGATGAAGCCCCAGATCGGCGTCGACTGCTGGAGCGACTTGCGCGCGCGCGGGAATGCCTTGTCGGCCATCTTCGACAGCGGCGGCAGATCGACCATCGTGTCGTAGAGGTCGTTGCCGGCACCGGGGCCGTTGAACATCTTGCGCAGCTCGGTGAAGATCGGGACCGACTCGGCGCCCAGGTTGCCGAAGCGGCGCAGGAAGCGCGGCAGCACCTTGGCGCTCGGACCGGACTCGACGACGAAGCGCTCGAGGTCGTCGATCGCCGGGCCGCGCAGCGACTTGAAGGTCTCGGTGCCCTGGCGCAACGCCGGCGGCAGGTCGACCAGGACCTCGTTCAGCGACCGGGTGTCGGCGCTCAACGCGGCGGCCGTGGTGCCGGCGTTGTCGACGAGGTTGGTCAGATCGGCGCTGCGGCTCTCGATCGCCCCCATCGCCTTCGAGGTCTCGACGAGTAACTCCTGGAAGCTCTCGCTGTCGCGGTTGAGCTCGCCGAACAGCTTGGTCGCCTGGGCGAGCGTCGGCGGGAAGTACTTGGCGGAGGTGTTGGCGTTCTGCTCCTGACCCGCGTACCAGTCGGCGAAGCCCTGGATGAAGTGGTCGAGACCGTCGCGCGTCTTCGGGG
>CAMLNW010000276.1 GCA_946481495.1 uncultured Actinomycetes bacterium | reverse complement strand
CCACGCTGCCGCCCGAGGCCGTGATCGACACCCTGCCCGGCTACGCGGGGTCGCGCCCCGTGCGCGTCGGCAACCTCGCCAACTGGCTGGGCGAGGCGAAGCAGGCCGGCGCATGGGTCTACGGGGCGGAGGCGGGGCCAGCAGCGGCCCCCTACGACACCCTCGACTACAGCGGGAGGGTTGTGCTTGTGCTCGGCTCCGAGGGCCGCGGCCTACGGCCGCGCGTCGCCGACAGCTGCGATCAGCTGATCGCCCTGCCGCAGCGCGGTCGGGTCAACTCGCTCAACGTCTCGACCGCCGCTGCCGCGCTGCTGTACGGAATCTTGCATCTGCGTGAATCGGGCCTTGACAAGGCTCCATAACATCTGAATACTGCCGCCTAGATAAGGGTGGAGTTGAGCTTCAGGCTTAGCTTCCGCTAATGAGCGCGACGCCAGGGGAGGTAGCGCGTCCATGAGCTTCAAGGGCCGGCGACGGCCTGGAAGGAGCATGCATGGCCGGAACTATCTCCCAATCACCGCTGGCTAGGTCCCAGGTTCAGCTTGAGCTTGAGGACAACTACCTGATCGCCCTTGCCAAGCAGGGCCGTCCCGATGCCTACGACAAGATCGTCAGGCGCTACTACGGCTTCGTGCGGCTCAAGGCGAGCTCGTACTTCCTGATCGGCGGCGACGCCGACGATCTGATCCAAGAGGGCCTGGTCGGGCTTTACAAGGCGGTCCGGGACTTCCGCACCGACCGCGAGTCGAGCTTCCGCAACTTCGCGGAGCTGTGCATCACGCGCCAGATCATCACCGCGGTCAAGACCTCGACGCGCAACAAGCACACGCCGCTCAACGAGTACGTCTCGTTCTCGCAGACCCCGGCGGCCTCCAGTGGCGAGGGCGATCCGACGCTCGACGAGATGCTGCCCGGGCCGACCGTCCACGACCCGGTCAACCAGGTGATCTCCAGCGAGGAGCTGCACAGCCTCGTCGGCTGCCTGTCGAGCGTGCTCTCCGAGCTCGAGAGCTCGGTGCTGTCGCTCTACCTCGACGGCCACAGCTACGAGGCCGTCGCGGAGCGGATCGACTGCGACACCAAGACCGTCGACAACGCCCTCCAGCGCGTCAAGCGCAAGGTCGGCACCCATCTGCGCTCGCGCGAGGTACCCCTTTAGAGAGCTGTTTGGGCCCGATCTCCCGGGCTTTCAGCAGCATCGGGGATGAGTCGATGCACGCCATGTGCACCGCTCGACCCGCATCGCTGCCGCCGCCCTGGTCGCCCTGGCCTCGGTTCCCGTAGCGCTCGCGGGAGCCGCGCCGGCGACGGGCGGAAGCACCGAGTCGCCGTCCGCACCGTCCTCGAAGGCGACGGCGGCGCCGACCCGCGCCACCGTCGCCGCGGCTAGCGCCGCGCTGGTCGCCGCGACCACGCCTCCGCCCGCAGGCATCGTCCGCGTCCTTCCAGGCGCGGCCGTCACCCTCCGCGACCGTCCCGGCGGCGCCGCGGCCCTGCGTCTCGGCGACACGACCGAGTTCGGCTCGGCTCGTCGCCTGGGCGTCGTTCGCCGTCACGGCCGCTGGCTCGGTGTGACCACGTCCGCGCTCCCGAACGGCACGCTCGGCTGGATCGATCGCCGCTCGGCGGCGGTCCGCATCGAGCGCACGCGCTGGTCGATCCACGCGGACGTCTCGCGTCGCGCGGTCGTCCTCCGCCGTGCCGGTCGTCCGGTCAAGCGTCTGCGTGTCGCAGTCGGCCGGCCCGGTTCGCCGACCCCGACCGGCCGCTTCGCCGTCACCGACGAGCTCTCCGGCGGCAACTACGGCCCGTACTACGGCTGCTGCATCCTCGCCCTCTCCGCAACCCAGCCGAACACCCCGCCCGGCTGGACCGGCGGCAATCGGATGGCGATCCACGGCACCAGCGACCCGAGCTCGATCGGCGCGGCCGCGTCGGCCGGCTGCCTGCGCGCGGCGGATAGCGACCTCGCCTTCCTGATGAGCCGCGTTCCCGTCGGCACGCCGGTCGTCATCCACCGATAGCGCTCGCGATGGCGCCGTTTGCGGCCAATCGGTCCGGGGTAGCACGTCGGCAACCCCAGAAGGAGGAACCCGAAATGGTCGGACTCTTGATCACACTGCTCGTTGCCGCGCTTGCCTATCTGCTGCTGGTGGCAATCACCGGCTCGGCAATCGTCGGCATCGTCGCCGCGATCCTCATCCTGATCGCAGGCATCCCCTCAGGCGGCTTTGGAATGGGCAATCGCTGGGGCACACGCGGAGCCCCACGCTAGGTCGAAGACGCTAGGTCGAAGCCTCCGGCGGGCGCCCTCTGTGGAGCGTCCGCCGTCTCAACGGACGTGTCCGCGACATGGCATAAAGTCGATGTATGCGGGACGTCGACATCATCCAGCGCCTTCGACGGCGTGTCGCTAGCCAGCACACGGTGGATATCGGTCTGAGGACTGAGGCGGTCATCACCTCGGAGCTGCTGAGCCGAGGAATTCGCGTGCTCCTTCCTTGCGGTTTCAACAACCGCTATGACCTCGTGCTCGATCTCGATGGGGAGTTCGTCAGAGCTCAGTGCAAGACCGGCAGGTTGCGCCGAGGGGCGGTTCATTTCAACTCCGAGAGCGTGCGATCGAACTCAACTGGTGCTCTGCGGAGGTCGTATGACGGCGATGCCGAGATCTTTCTCGTTCACTGCTCCGAGACCAACGAGATCTATGCTGTGCCTGTGGCAGAGGCGCCCAAACGGAGCGTCTCGCTACGAGTCGAGCCAACAGCGAATTCCCAAGCCAGAGGTGTTCGCTGGGCGGCCGACTACGTCTTGCCCGCCTAGCTCAATTGGTAGAGCACTTCACTTGTAATGAAGAGGTTCTCGGTTCGAGTCCGAGGGCGGGCTCTGGGCCTACGCCGTGCCGACGGCCAGCTTGATGTCGCCGTGGCCGTTGGAGGAGACGGGGATTGGGGCCGGCTCCTCCTCGGCGGCGTCGGCGTTCAGCTTGGCCTCGATGGCGCTCATGGCGAGGCCGAAGAGGGCGTGGCGGTAGAAGGCCTGCCAGAAGGCGGCGCGGTTGCCCTTCAACTTGGTCAGCTCGCCGCGGCGCGGGTGGTAGCGATCGACGAGTGTGACCAGCGGCCAGAGAGCGAAGTGCTCGGCGACCGCCATGCTCGTTCCCTGCGCGACGACGGGGCCGGGCATCGTCGCCGAGAAGAGCATGGTGTGGCGGG
>CAMLNW010000275.1 GCA_946481495.1 uncultured Actinomycetes bacterium | reverse complement strand
CGTTCGCGCGCGCAGGAACGAGCACGTGAACCAAAATCGGAGACAGGACCCGCGGGCAGCACGGCCAGAGCCCTAATCGATCCCCAACCGGTCCAAAAGAGCATCGTCAGCCCGCCAATCCCGCCGCACCCGAACCCGCAACTCCAAGTGAATCCGACGCCCCAGAACCGCCTCGATCTGCTCCCTCGCCGCCGTCCCAACCGCCTTCACCATCCGCCCCCCGCCACCGATCAAGATCCCCTTCTGCGACTCGCTCTCCGCCCAGATGCTCGCCTCGATCCGGAGCAGTCCGCCCTCCTGCTCGGCGATGCTCGTCACCTCGACCTCGACGGCGTGCGGCAGCTCCTCGCGTGTGCGGCGCAGCACCTGCTCGCGAACGAGCTCGGCTATCTGGACGTGCTCGGGCTGATCCGAGCTGTCCTCCGGCGGGTAGAGCAACGGCCCTTCCGGCAGCAGTCCGACGAGGTGCTCGACGAGCGCGTCGACGCCCTGGCCCGACTTGGCGCTGATCGGGAAGATGTCGCCCGGGACGTCGAGCCCGACACCGGCGGTCAACGCCGCCGCGGTCTCGGCGTTGCGCAGCTTGTCGACCTTGTTGACGGCGGTGACGGTCGGGACCCCGGACGCGCGGATCGCCCGTGCGATGTAGCGGTCGCCCGGGCCGATCCGCTGCGCGCCGTTGAGCATGAAGAGGATCGCGTCGGCGTCGCGCAGCGCATGCTCGACGCGGTGCTGCATCCGCTCGGTCATCGCGTCGCGCGGCCGCTGGACGCCGGGCAAGTCGACCAGCACGAGTTGCCAATCGTCACCGGTCGCGATGCCGCGGATCTCACGCCGCGTCGTCTGCGGCTTGTCGGAGACGATCGCCACCTTGTCGCCGACGATCCGGTTGACGAGCGTCGACTTGCCCGCGTTCGGGCGGCCGGCGAGCGCCACGAACCCGGCGCGTGTACCACTCACCGCAGTCCCTCCACGACACGGTCCTGGAGCGCGAGCATCTCGCCGTCGTCGGTCTCGTGGTCGTAGCCACAGAGGTGCAGTACGCCGTGGACGACGGCCTCGGTCAAGTCCTCGGTCTGCTCGGGACAGATTACGACGTCGCCGAGCTCGCGCGGGCCGGCGGCCGGGCCGTCGCCGTCGATCGGAAACGACAGCACGTCGGTCGGGCGGTCGCGGTCGCGATGATCGCGGTTGAGCTCGTGGATCTCGGCTTCGCCGACGAACGCGATCGCCAGGTGCAGCTCGCCGTCAACGCCCGCGGCCGCCAGCGCGGCGCGAGCGGCCGCGTCGAAGCACGCCGGGGCCTCCGGCGCGTCGATGATCTCGATCTCGATCAGGCTCTCCTGCGTGACTGCGAGTTGCGCAGCTCCGGCGCCTGCGCCTCGGCGTACTCGCCGTAGGCGGCGACGATCCGCTGGACGAGCTTGTGGCGGACGACGTCCTCGCCGCCGAAGCGGACGAACTCGATCCCTTCGACGTCGGCGAGGATGTCGCCGATCACGACGAGGCCGGAGTGCGTGTCCTTCGGCAGGTCGACCTGGGTGACGTCGCCGGTGACGACCATCTTCGACCCGAAGCCGAGTCGCGTCAGCACCATCTTCATCTGCTCCGGCGTCGTGTTCTGCGCCTCGTCGACGATGATGAACGAGTCGTTGAGCGTGCGGCCGCGCATGAAGGCGAGCGGTGCGACCTCGATCACGTTGCGCTCGAGGTGCTGGTTGACCTTCTCGGCCTCGAGCATGTCGTAGAGCGCGTCGAACAGCGGTCGCAGGTAGGGATCGACCTTCGCCATCAGGTCGCCGGGCAGGAAGCCGAGCCGCTCGCCGGCCTCGACGGCGGGCCGCGTGAGGACGATCCGGTTGACCTCGCGCCGTTGCAGCGCGGCGACCGCCATCGCGACGGCGAGGAACGACTTGCCGGTGCCCGCGGGACCAATCCCGACGCTGATCGTGTTCTTGCGGATCGCGTCTACGTAGCGCTTCTGGTTGACCGTCTTCGGCGCGACCTTCAGCCCTCGATGGCGCCAGATGACGTCCTCGAGGATCTTGCTCGGGCTCTCGTGCTCGTCGAGCGCGGAGCCGATCGCCTCGATCGTTCCCGGCGCGACGTCGTGGCCCTGACGAATCAGGTCGGACAGCTCGCGAACGACGGTCTCGCCCATCTCGACCTGCTCGTCGGATCCATCGAGCGTCAGCACGTTGCCGCGTAGGAAGACGTCGCAGTCGAGGTGGCCCTCGAGCGTGCGCATGATCAGGTCCTCGGGCCCTGCCAGCTCGGCGGCGACGTCGTTCGAGAGCTCGATCTGGCGGCGCACTAGGCGGTCAGCTTCTCCTTCACGGCGGCGCTCACGCGCTTACCGTCGGCACGCCCCACGACCTGCGGCATCACCAGCTTCATCACGTTGCCCATGTCGCGCGGCGAGCTGGCGCCTGACTCGGCGACCGCTCCCGCGACGATCTCGGCCAGCTCGGCATCGCCGATCTGCTCCGGCATGTAGCCAGCGATCAACTCGGCCTCGGCCTCCTCGGCGGTCGCGAGGTCGTCGCGCCCGCCGTCGCGATAGGCCTGTGCCGACTCGAGCCGCCGCTTGCGCTCACGCTGGAGCACCGCGACCTCGTCATCGCCACCGTCCTTGACCGCTTTCTGCAGCTCTGACGCGATCAAGCGCAGCGCACCGGCACGCTCGCGATCACCCGCTTTGAGCGCAGCGCGCGCGTCCGCTTGCACTTGGTCGACAGCCGCCATCTATCCATAAGTCTAGGCTGCCCGCCAATGCACGACGGCACGCTCATCCTGATCGCCGGCTCGCTGCTGGCGCTCGGGATCGGTGCGGCGTTGCTCGCCGGACGTCTGCGCGTACCCGGTTTGGTGCTGTTCCTGGTGCTCGGAATGGCGATCGGCTCGGATGGCCTTGGGCTGATCACTTTCGGCTCGACCGAGAGCGACGTCGAGCTGGCGCGAACGATCGGGATCATCGCGCTCGCGCTGATCCTCTTCGAGGGCGGACTAGGTGCCGGCTGGAACGAGATCCGGCCCGTCCTGCGCGGGGCATTGCCGCTGGCGGGATTCGGCACGTTGATCACGGCGGTGATCACCGGCGTCCTGTCGCATGTCCTGTTCGACTTCACCCTGCTCGAGGGCCTGCTGCTCGGCTCCGTCATCGCGTCGACCGACAGCGCCGCGATCTTCTCGGTGCTCCGCGGGTCGAGCGTGCGGCG
>CAMLNW010000274.1 GCA_946481495.1 uncultured Actinomycetes bacterium | reverse complement strand
GTCACGACTTGCGGCGACCGCGTCGTCGACCATCCCGCCGACGTCGGCCTGGACGCCCGCGTCCTCGGCGGAGAGGGTGAAGCGGGTCTTGCCGTAGGTGACGGCGATCGGCTGCTCGAGTCCGCGCGCGACCTGACGGCGTACCTTGACGCGCGCCTCGTCGGCATTCAGCCCGCCGACCGGAACACCGCCGATCGTCACTCCCTCGGCGATCCGGTCGCTGCGCGACGAGTCGTATGCGTAGACCGCCACCGATCCCGCGATCAGCAGGACCACTAGAACGGCGACGAACGTGAATGCCTTGCTTCTCAAGATATGCGGGTTCCCTCCGGTCCGAGTGGACCGACTCACTGAGTGTAAGCAGGGTGTCGGTCCGCGCATAGGGCCTCGCCCGTCCTGCAACCTCCATTGCGTCGCCGAAACGCCAACGGTTCACTCGCGCGGGCGTTGGATACCGTTGTCTGAGAGATGTCGAATCTGCACATCCCGCCCCCACCCGCGCGCCGGCGCGACGCGGCGCGCGCCGAGCGGGGCTACGGGGTCAGCGACCAGCCGAACTGGCGCGATGTCGACTGGCCGGCCCATCTGAGGACGATGGAGATCGGCGGTACGCCGGTCAACTACGTCGACATCGGCGAGCAGGGCGACAGCCGTCCGATCGTCTTCGTCCACGGGCTGAGCGGCCAGTGGCAGAACTGGCTCGAGAACATTCCGCGCTTCGCGCAGCAGCGGCGCGTGGTCGCGCTCGACTTGCCGGGCTTCGGCGTGTCGCCGATGCCCAGCGAGCAGATATCGATCGACTACTACGGCCGCGTCGTCGCCGAGCTCTGCGATCGTCTCGGCCTCGCCCCCGCCGTCCTGGTCGGCAATTCGATGGGCGGCTATGTGGCGGCCGAGGTGGCGATCGACGCTCCGGAGACGGTCGAGCGCCTGATGTTGATCTCCGCCGCAGGCATCTCCCAGAGCGAGCTGTCGGTCGACCAGGTGCTGCGCGTCGGCAAGCTCTTCGCGCTGGCGACCCGCGCCTCGACCGCGCAGCGACGCCGCCACATGGCGCGACCGGCGCTGCGCCACTGGATCCTCAGCCTGATCGTCCGCCATCCGACGCGCCTACGGCCCGATATCGCCTTCAAGGGGCTCGTCAAGGGTGCCCACAAGCCCGGCTTCGTCGACGCGCTCGCCGCCTGCATCGACTACGACTTCCGCGATCGCCTGCCGGAGATCGCCTGCCCGACGCTCATAGTCTGGGGTGAGGACGACGCGATCATCCCGGTTCGCGACGCCGACAAGTACGTCGAGCTGATTCCAGGCGCGCGCAAGACAGTTTTCGAGGACACCGGTCACGTCGCGATGGTCGAGCGGCCGGCGGCGTTCAATGACGAGCTCGAGCGGTTCCTCGGCTACGAGGTCAGCCCAGACGAGCTCGAGCGCGACTCCGCGACTGCTGCCTGAGCGGGTTACGAAGTGAGGGCGCCCTGGGCGGCCGAGCCGACGTGGCGGGCGTACTTGCCGAGCACGCCGGTCGTGTACTTCGGCGCCGGGGCCTCGTAGGCGGCGACGCGACGGGCGATCTCGTCGTCGGAGAGCTCGACGTTGAGCTCGCGCCTATCGACGTCGAAGACGACCGTATCGCCGTCCTGGACGGCGGCGATCGGCCCGCCGCGCGTCGCCTCGGGCGCGACGTGGCCGGCCATGAAACCGTGCGTGGCGCCGGAGAAGCGACCGTCGGTCAGTAGCGCGACCGAGTCGCCGAGTCCCTCGCCCTGAATGGCGGCGGTGACGGCGAGCATCTCGCGCATGCCGGGGCCGCCGTTGGGGCCCTCGTTGCGGATCACGACGATGTCGCCTGCCTCGATCTCACCGGCCTTGACCGCGGCGAACGCCGCCTCCTCGCCCTCGAAGACGCGCGCCGGGCCGCGGTGCTCGCGGCGACCGTGGCCGGCGAGCTTGACGACGCAGCCGTCGGGCGCGAGGTTGCCGCGCAGGATTGCGAAGCCGCCGCTGGTCGCGAGCGGGTCTGCCAGCGGCCGCACGACTGGCTGCTCGGGCGCCTCCACGGCGGCGTCGGCCTCCGCGCCGATGGTCAGGCCGGTCACGTTGAGCGCGTCGCGGTCGAGCAGCCCTGCCTCGTCGAGCCGCTTGGCGACCAGCGGCATTCCGCCGGCGCGCCAGAGATCGGGGGCGACGTAGGTGCCGAACGGCTTGAGATCGGCGAGCAGCGGCGTCTTGGAGGCGATGCGGTCGAAGTCCTCGATGTCGAGCTCGACGCCGGCCTCGTTGGCGACGGCGAGCAGATGCAGGACTGCGTTGGTCGAGCCGCCGGTCATCGCCACGGCGGCGATCGCGTTCTGCAACGACTTGCGCGTGATGATCTTGCTCGGGCGCAGATCGCGCTCGAGGACGTCCATGATCAGCTTGCCGACGTCCACGGCCACCTGCCCCTTCTTGCCCTCCTCGGCCGGGACCATCGAACTGCCCATCGGCGAGATTCCCAGCGTCTCGAAGGCGAGCGCCATCGTGTTGGCGGTGAACTGCCCACCGCAGGCGCCGGCGCCCGGCGACGCGACGCCCTCGAGCTCGTGCAGGTCGTCGTCGGAGATCTTGCCGGCTGCGTGCGCCCCGACCGCCTCGAAGACCTCCTGGATCGTCACGCGCTCGCCGCGGAAGTTGCCGGGGGCGATCGACCCGCCGTAGAGCATGATGCTCGGCAGGTCGAGCCGCGCGAGCGCCATCACGCAGCCGGGGATCGTCTTGTCGCAGCCAGAAAGGGCGATCACGCCGTCGAAGAGGTGGCCGCGCGCGACGAGCTCGATCGAGTCGGCGATCACCTCGCGACTGACGAGCGAGGTCTTCATCCCCTCGGTGCCCATCGTGATGCCGTCAGAGACGGCGACAGTGTTGAACTCCATCGGCGTGCCGCCGGCGGCGCGAACGCCCTCCTTGACTTTCTCGGCGAGCCGGCGCAGGTGGAAGTTGCACGGCATCACCTCGGTCCAGGTGTTGGCGATGCCGATGATCGGCCGGCGCAGCGACTCGTCGTCGTGGCCGATGCCCTTCAGGTAGGCGCGCGCGGCGGCCCGGTCCGGGCCGTCGAGTTGGACCCGGCTGCGCTCGCGGAGGTCTCTGCTCACGCGGCTCGCGCCCCGATGTCGCCGGCGCCGAGGCGCTCCCACTCCGACAGCCGCCAGATGTCGCGCCGGACGTGTCCGCTGCAATCTTGGAGCACGCCGGCCCCCTTGGCGAGCTCCTCGTCGATCGGGGCGGC
>CAMLNW010000273.1 GCA_946481495.1 uncultured Actinomycetes bacterium | reverse complement strand
CAACCGCGCGCTCTACATGGATGAGCGCAGCCACGAGCGCATTGCCGGGTTCCGCCGGCTTGCAAACGCGATCGAGATCCTCGCCGACAGCTTCGAGAAGAAGATCCAGATCGTTCGTGCCGCCGACGAGGTCAGCGACGACGTCGTCTTCGAGGACGACGACGCCGACCTTGTCGAGCGTCCGCCGGTCGTCACGGTCATGGGCCACGTCGACCACGGCAAGACGTCGCTGCTCGACGCGATCCGCGAGGCCGAGGTCGCTGCGGGCGAGGCCGGCGGCATCACCCAGCACATCGGCGCCTACCAGGTGCATCACGGCGACCACACGATCACCTTCCTCGACACCCCGGGCCACGAGGCGTTCACCGCGATGCGCGCCCGTGGCGCGAGCGTGACCGACATCTCCGTCGTGGTCGTCGCGGCCGACGACGGCGTGATGCCACAGACCACCGAGGCGATCGACCACTCGAAGGCCGCCGAGGTGCCGATCGTCGTCGCGGTCAACAAGATCGACAAGGAGGGCTCCGACCCGCAGCGCGTGCGCGGCGAGCTCGCCCAGCAGGGGTTGACCCCCGCGGACTGGGGTGGCGACACCGAGTTCGTCGATGTCTCCGCCAAGGCCCGCACGAATCTCGACGAGCTGCTCGAGACGCTGACGACGCTCTCCGACATCCAGGAGCTGAAGGCCAACCCGAATGCCGAGGCTTCGGGCGTTGTGATCGAGTCGCGGCTAGACCCGGGTCGCGGTCCGGTCGTTTCAGTGCTGATCTCACGCGGAACGCTCAAGGTCGGCGACGCGATCGTCGCCGGCGAGCATCCCGGCCGTGCCCGCGCGATGCACGACTACCTCGGCGAGCGGATCAAGTCCGCCACGCCCGGCACCCCGGTCGAGATCCTCGGCTTCGACGGAGTTCCCGAGGCCGGCGAGCAGTTCCGCGTCGTCGGCAACGAGCGTGAGGCGCGGCGGATCGCCGGCGAGCGCGCCAACCGGCTCAAGACCGAGGCGCTGGCCCGTCGCGCCGGCGTCAAGGTTTCGCTCGAGGACGTCCTCGCACGCGCCCAGAAGGGCGAGCTCAAGGAGCTGGCGCTGATCGTCAAGGCCGACGTCGCGGGCTCGCTCGAGGCGCTCGCCGACGAGATCGCGAAGCTGCCGCAGGAGGAGGTCACGGTTAACCTGATCCACACCGGCGTCGGCGGTATCAACGAGTCCGACGTCATGCTGGCGTCGGCGTCGAACGCGGTGATCATCGGCTTCAACGTCCGTCCGGTCGGCGACGCACGTGCCGTCGCCTCGCGCGAGGGCGTCGAGATCCGCGGCTACTCGGTCATCTACAAGGTCGTCGAGGAGCTGCGTGCCGCGATGGAGGGCCTGCTCGAGCCGGAGGACGTCGAGGAGACCGTCGGCACCGTCGAGATCCGCGCGACCTTCAAGGCGTCGAAGGTCGGCACGATCGCCGGTTCGATGGTCACCGACGGCTCGGTGCGCCGCGGCGCAACTGTCCGCCTGGTCCGCGACGGCACGATCGTCTACGACGGCCGGATCGGATCGCTGCGCCGCTTCAAAGAGGACGTCCGCGAGGTCACGACCGGGATGGAGTGCGGCATCGTGCTCGAGAACTTCGCCGACGTCAAAGAGGGCGACCTGCTCGAGGTGTACGAGACCCGGCAGGTCGAGAAGACCCTTCAGTAGGGGCGGGGGCCGCTAGGATGCCCGCCGACCGCATGCGGCGCGTGAATGAGGCCTTGAGGGAGGTCCTTTCCGCCCGAATCGCTGGGGGACTCAAAGACCCCCGCGTTGGATTCGTCACTGTGACAGCCGTAGACACGAGCCCAGACCTTCGCCACGCGCGCGTCTACGTGAGCGTGCTCGGCGACGAGGACGAGCGTGCCGAGACGATGGAGGGCCTCGAGTCCTCGCGCGGCTTCCTCCAGGCCGGCATCGCGCGCGAGTTGCGGATCAAGCACACGCCCGCGCTCGAGTTCGAGCAGGACGAAGCGCTGGAGCGCGGGATGCGGATCTCGCAGTTGCTCGACGAGGTCGACGGGGAGCAACGGGAATCGTGAGTGGCGTCGGAACCGAGCTCGACCACGTCGTCGAGGAGTTGCGTGGGGCGGAGAAGTTCCTGCTGACCACGCACGAGAATCCCGACGGCGACGCGCTCGGCTCGCTGCTCGGCATGCACGGCGTGCTGACCCAGCTCGGCAAGGACGCGCTGATGTACCTCTCGCCGGACGAGTTCCCGCTGCCGCACGAGTACCGCGACATGGAGAACCGCGACATCGTCGGCGCTCCGCCGGCCGACATGGACGAGCGCGTGGCGGTCTTCCTCGACTGCGGCAACATCGACCGGATGCCGGTCGACTTCCTGCAGCGCGAGGGCATCCACATCCTCAACATCGATCACCACCACGACAACACGCGCTTCGGCACGGCGAACCTCGTCGACCCGCGCGCTTCGTGCACGGCCGAGATCGTCTGGCGGCTAGCGAAGGAGCTCGGGGCCGAGCTGACCACCGAGATCGCGCGCGCTCTCTACGTCGGGCTGATCACCGACACCGGCCGCTTCATGTACGAGAACACGACGGCCGAGGCGCACATGATGGCCGCCGAGCTGATCGAGGCCGGGGTTCAGCCGCACGTGCTCTACAGCCGGATCTACGAGTCGTTGCCGGTCGAGCGGATCACGCTGCTGCAGCGCGCGCTGTCGACGATCTGTCGCTTCGACGGCGGGACGGTCACGATGCTCCACCTGACCGCCGAGGACTTCGAGCAGACCGGCGCGGTCGAGAACGACTCCGAGGGGATCATCGACCACGCGCGCGCCGTCGAGGGCACCGCTGTCGCCGTGCTCGTACGTGAGCTGACCGGCGACCGTGCCGGCAAGCGCAAGGTCTCGCTGCGCGCCACCGACGGCCGTGTCGACGTCTCGGAGATCGCCCGCAGCTTTGGCGGCGGGGGACACCGTCAGGCGGCCGGCGCGACGACCGAGCTCGACATCGACGCGGTCACCGAGGCGATTCGTGAGCGCGTCCGTGCCCAGCTCGCCGGCTGATCCCGCCGCGATGACAGCTCCCAGCGGGGTGATCCTCTACCCGAAGCCCGCCGGGATCACTTCGCACGACTGCGTCGCCCGCGTCCGCCGCACCTTGCCGCGCAAGACGAAGGTCGGCCACGCCGGCACGCTCGACCCGTTCGCCACGGGACTGCTGCTCGTCCTCGTCGGGAAGATGACCCGCGCCCAGCGCTGGCTGCTGCCGTTGCCGAAGACCTACGTCGCGACC
>CAMLNW010000272.1 GCA_946481495.1 uncultured Actinomycetes bacterium | reverse complement strand
CCGCACGAGGATGAACGGCTTGAACGACGAGCCTGGCTGGCGGTGGCCGTTGGTCGCCAGGTTGAACGGCCGCTCCTGGTAGTCGGGCCCGCCGACCATCGCCTTGACCTCGCCGGTCTTGTTCTCGATCGCGACGAGCGACGCGGCGGGGCCGATCGCGCCGAGCCGTCCTGAGACCGCCTGCTCGGCCGCCGCTTGCAGCTCAGGGTCGAGCGTCGTCGTGACCTTGAGACCTCCGCCGAACACGGCGCCCGGGCCGTAGCGGTCGACGAGCTGCTGGGTCAGCCAGGTCGTGAAGTAGGGCTGGTTGGAGTGCGGCTGCGGCGGCTGGATGTCGTTCTCGTCGGGGATCTCCTCGCGGATCCCCTCCTCGTAGTCGGCGCGCGTGATCATCTCCTCGTCGAGCATCCGCTGGAGCACGATGTCGCGCCGCGCCTTCGAGTCCTTCGGGTTCTGGACCGGGTCGTACATGCTCGGAGAAGCGATGATCCCGGCGAGCAGCGCCGCTTGCGCGGGACTGACGTTCAGCGCCGCGGGGTCGTCCGCGCCGCTGGCCGGATCGATCTCCTCGGCGGGCACGACCGCGCCGGTCACCGGGTCGATCGTCGTCGCGGTCGTCTCAGCGCCGAAGTAGGTCCGAACGGCCGCCTCGATGCCGTAGGCCCCGTTGCCGAAATAGACGCTGTTGAGGTACTGGGTCAGCACCTTCTGCTTGCTCCACTGGCGCTCGAGGTGGTAGGCGAGCGCCGACTCGCGCAGCTTCTGGAAGACCGAGCGGTCGGACTGCGCAGCCAGCGCGTTCTTGACGAACTGCTGCGTGATCGTCGACCCGCCCTGGGCGGCACGGCGGGCCAGCACGTCTTGGAACAGGGCGCGGGCGATGCCGCGGTAGTCGACGCCGTCGTGCTCGTAGAAACGGCGGTCCTCGATCGCGATCACCGCGTTGGTGATGTTCGGTGAGATGTCCTGCTCCTTGAGCAGGATCCGGTTCTCGTTGCCGGTCAGGCGGGCGAGCTTCTGCTCGCCCGACGCGCGGTCGGAGTAGACAGTCGAGTTCTTCGCCCGGTCGTACTCGGCCTTGTTCTCGAGCTGGGGCAGGTCGCTCGCGACCGCCATCATCATTCCGAACACCGTCGAGACCAGCGCCAACGCGGCAAGGCCAGTGAGGATCAGCAGCAAGCGCAGCTTCTTGACCTTCGGCTTGCGGGCAGGCGGCCCGGGGCCGTCGGGCGGCAAGGCGTGCGGAGGCGTGACTGTGGTCGGCGGCTCTGGCATGGCGATTCGGCCCGTTGCTCAGGAGGCTCCGCTGGTGAGGGTAGGGAAGCCCGGACGGCCGGTGCGGCGGGCGCCAGTCTAGCATTGGGCCCATGACGGATTCCGCGGCCGAGGACGCCCGCTACCTCTGCCGCAACGCCGTCGAGGCGCTGCCTGCGGGCTCACTCGAACGGCAGCTCGGCGAGGGCCGGCCGCTGCGGGTCAAGCTGGGGATCGACCCGACCGCGCCCGACATCCATCTTGGCCACACTGTGGTGCTGCGCAAGCTGCGTGAGTTCCAGGACCTCGGCCACACCGTCGTTCTGATCATCGGCGACTACACCGCGCGCGTAGGAGATCCGTCAGGACGCTCCGCCACGCGACCGGTGCTCTCGGGCGAGCAGATCGACGCGAACGCCGAGACCTTCCAGCGCCAGGCCTTCAAGGTGCTCGACGCCGAGCGGACCGAGGTGCGCCGCAATGGCGAGTGGCTCGCAATGGCGATGGAGGAGCTGTTCGCGCTTGCGCGCACCGCGACCGTCGCCCAGCTGCTGGAGCGCGACGACTTCGCCAAGCGTTACGCGGCCAACGAGCCGATCTCGGTGCTCGAGTTGCTTTACCCATTGCTCCAGGGCTACGACTCGGTTGCCGTCGAAGCCGATGTCGAGCTCGGCGGAACCGACCAGAAGTTCAACCTGCTGCTCGCCCGACAGATCCAGCAGGCTTACGGCGTGCCGCAGCAGTCGGTCCTGACGATGCCGATCCTGCCAGGGACGGACGGGATCCAGCGGATGTCAAAGTCGCTTGGCAACTACGTTGGCGTCACTGAGCCGGCGGAGGAGGTCTTCGGCAAGCTGATGCGCGTCCCGGACACGGCGATGCCGGTCTACTACGACCTGCTGCTCGACGGCGCGTTCGATGCGGAGCGCCCGGCGGTCGAGTCCAAGCGCGCGCTCGCGCGCGGGATTGCCGCGCGGCTGCACGGCGAGGAGGCGGGGCGTACGGCGGAGGAGCACTTCGATCGCCTGCACGTCGAGCGCGAGCTGCCGGACGAGATCCCCGAGCACGCCGTTGCAGCCAACGGCGGCGCCGTCCATCTGCCGGGCGTTCTGCGCGACGCCTTCGGGATGTCGACCTCGGAGGGCCGCCGTCTGTTGGCTCAGGGCGGGGTCAAGGTAGACGGCGAGCCCCTTGCCGCCGGGGATCTGGACGTTCCTGCCGAGCGTCTCGACGGCGTCGTGCTGCAGGTCGGCAAGCGTCGTTTTGTGCGCTTGCGCGTCGATTGAGCGACGACCGTGACATTCCGTCGACGCAGCGCTATACTCCCCGGTCCCTTCGGATGAGCAAGACCACGGAGATGCCAGGCGCCTAGCCCTCTGTCGAGAGACCGAGAGCAGTGCTGGGCCTCTACGGAGGCCTTTCTCATGTGCAGGGGACGTATTCGAAGGGCGGAATCACCGCCCGAGGGTGCGGGCGGTCTTTGAAAACTCAACAGCATGTGCGACCGAATCCGCGAGGATTCAGTCGCGTCCAGGTTCGACCCCGCGCGATCGGCTTTGCCGATGGGCGCGAGGCTTAACTGAGTAGGTAGTAAGAACCCGTCGATCCGAGGGTCCCGCAACGTGTACGCAGGGCCCGCGCAGTACGGATACGACAGCTTTCCATGAATCATTTTTCACGGAGAGTTTGATCCTGGCTCAGGACGAACGCTGGCGGCGTGCTTAACACATGCAAGTGGAGCGACGAACCAGGGCTTGCCCTGGGGCAGAGCCGCGAACGGGTGAGTAACACGTGGGCAACCTGCCCCGATGACTGGGACAACCCGAGGAAACTCGGGCTAATACCGGATGTGCTCCCTCACATAAGTGAGACGAGTAAAGGAAGCTTCGGCCTCCGCATTGGGATGGGCCCGCGGCCCATTAGCTTGTTGGTGGGGTAACGGCCTACCAAGGCAACGATGGGTAGCTGGTCTGAGAGGACGATCAGCCACACTGGGACTGAGACACGGCCCAGACTCCTACGGGAGGCAGCAGTG
>CAMLNW010000271.1 GCA_946481495.1 uncultured Actinomycetes bacterium | reverse complement strand
AGACGCGCAACAAGGTCATCGGCCCCGTCCGCGTCGGCCGGCTCGCGCTGCGCCGCCTCGAGCAGCAGCCGGCCGTCGAGATAGGCATGCGTGGACTCCCACACGAGTTCTCCACGAGAGGCCGCCGCAGGTGGATCGCCGATCACCTTCTCGAGTCGTAACGCGGCCGGAGCGACCCTGAGCCAGCGCTGCATGCGCGCCACGGCGTCGAGTACACGCGCGGCGTCCTCATCGAGGTCGACCGTGCTGCGCGCGTTGCGAATACTGGTGAAGATGCCGCGCAGGCCTTTGAGATTGTCCGGGTCGGCCTGCTCATTCGGGCGCGGAGAGACCATGTCCTCGAGATTCCAGATCGCCCGTCCTGGCGGCGCTTCCTTCAGGAAGAACACGCGCGCTTCGTCGTACTTGGACCGCGCCTCCTCGAGCGCGGATTCCATCAGTTGGCGACGCTGAGTCATCAGGAACATCTGGGGCAGCACAAGACCGATCAGCGCCCCAGCCAACAGGGCTAGGAACGCAATGGCTCGGTGCCAGTGGGACTTGACGACGACAGGCAACACGAGCCCGTCAGGGGCGAGCTCCCAAACTGGAAGGTCACCCGAGTACTCGCCGGCATTCGGGCTCTTGGAGAGCGCGACCGTCGCATTCACGCGCTCCGGATCGTCCTTGCTCACGGTGCTTGGGAGCTCGAGCGTGGCGTACACGCTGGATGAGCCGCTGCGCATCAGAACCGACGGATCGACGGCACTCGCGCGGGCGACCAGGTCGCGCACACCAGGCCCGACAAGGTCGATTTTCGCTTTGTCGCCGTCGCCCCACGAGTCCTTGATCCACGAGGTGACGCTCATCTCCACCTTCGGGGGCTGCATGACGATCGTGCCAAGCTCGGCCAACTTCGCCGCGACGGGCAGCGTGGTGGTGCTGATCACCTTGCGTCCGCGCTCGCCCTTCGCGTGCAGCGAGAGCGCCAAGGCGCCGTTACGAGCTGACAGCGGCGCTTCGGGCGCCAGTGCGAAACGGAGGCGCACCGTGTGCAGCCTGTTCTTGTGAATGGGCAAGCGATTCGCGGCGCCGTCGCTGCGGGCCAGCACGACATTCTTGTTCCCGCCGGGCAGCTTGAAACTACGGCTGCCGTCCTTGGGGATGTAACTCAGCCGCAGTTCCCCCTGAGTCTTGGCGTCACTGAGCACAGATAGGACCAACACCCCGGCTAGGTACCGCTTCCCGCTGTCTCCGGGCGGACAGAAACCACGAGCGATGGCGGGAATCACCTCAGCAGGAGCGTTCCTGCTGTGACGGCAGGGGCTGAGCTCGACCGAGCGCTCACCACTGTCGCCGACGATCGTCAGCCCCGAAAGCCCAGCAGCCGTGGCAGGTGTCGCCTCCGCCGCGAATGCCGGAGCCGCGACCACGAATGTCACGCATGCGGCGAGCGCCAGCCCCAGTGCTTCCCTCCTCAGCACGCCATCAGACTAAACATAGGACTACGAAAAATGCAAAAAGAGTTGTGTCAGTACGGCGCTGGGACGACTCGGCTAGCTCACCTCACGCAGGTTCGCCGCATGGATCTCGCGTTGGCGCTTGGTGTCACGCCCCTCGGGCAGGACCGGCCGCTCGTCGCCGCGCTGGAGCGCATCGAGGTAGCCGAGGTCGGCGTCGATCTGGCGCAGCGCCGCGGTGCTCGTCTGCGGGGCGCCGTGGCCCGGCACGATCGCCTCAGCCTGCTCGACCAACGGCGCCAGCCGGGCGAGCGTCGCGCGGTAGTCGTCGATCGAGCCGCCCTCGGAGATCCACGGGATCTCGACGGGGCAGAGATAGTCGCCGGCACAGAGCACGCCCAGCCAGGGCGCCCAGATCGCCATGCCGTCGGGCGTGTGGCCCTCGGCGGTGTGCAGCTCCAGCTCCTCGCCGCCGAGCTCGACGTGGCCGGGCACCGGCAGCGCCTGGATCTGGCCGAGCGACAGCGGCTTGGACCGCTCGACATAGGCCTCGGCGTCGTAGTCGCGCAGCTCGCGCTGCGCCTCGCCGGGCCGCTCGCGGATCCGCCGCATCGTGCTCTCTGCCACCCCAAGCGCCAGGTCCGGGAAGGCGAGCCGGCCGAGGACGTGGTCGAAGTCGCCGTGGGTCGCCAGCAGCGCATTCGGCTCGAAGCCGGACTGCGCGAGCACGCCGGGCAGCAGTTCGAGCTCGTCGGGGAAGTACGGCGAGTCGATCAGCATCGCCTCCTCGCCGGCGCGCAACGCGATCGCGTTCGTCTGCCAGAACAGACTGGTGACGACGATCGCGTCGGGATGGACCGAGATCGCGCGCATGGCGGCGGCCTCAGCCCCGAGCGCTAGACGAGTCCGAGCAGCTTTGCGGCGTCACGGAAGGTCTTGACCTCCTCGGTCGGCTTCTTCTGGCCGGACTCGAGCTCGTAGCCGTGACGGTTGACCCAGATCACCGGGATCTTCGACTTCAGGCACGGCTCGACGTCGGTCGGGTAGCCCGAGGCGATGTGGACCCAGTTCTTCTTCTTCTTGTCGATCCGCCGCGCGCACTCCTTGAAGTGGGCCGGGTCCGGCTTGTAGCTGCGGACCTGCTGGGCAGTCACGACGAGGTCGAAGTCGCTGCGGAAATGGCGGCGGGTCGCGCCGAGCAGCTTGTCGTCGATGTTCGACAGGATCCCCAGCTCGAACTTCTTCGCGAACCGCTCGAGCTGCGCGTTGGTCTCGCGGAACGGCTGCCAGTAAGGGACGCTGTCGGGCAGGAACTGCGCGCGCGATGACTCGAGGCCCCAGCCGAGCTCCTCGGCGACCTGGACCGCGGTGCGGCGCAGGACCTCGGCGTAGAGCTCGTAGGAGCCGCTCTGGATCTTGCGCTGGATCTCGATGAAGCGCGGGATCAGCACGTCGCGGTCGATCGTGAAGCCGTCGCGGTCGGCCTCCTTCTGGAACGCCTCGTAGACGCCCGTCTCCCAATCGATCAACGTGCCGTAGCAGTCAAAGGTGATGAACTGAATGTCCTTCGGTAGCGGCACTGGCCCTCCTGAGGCTTACTGCGATTGGAAGCGGCCGGGCATTCTATGACGACGGGGCCGCAGCGCGCTCGGCGGCCCCGGTCCGGTAGCCTGCCGCGCCGCTGATGGACCTCCTCGAGTACCAGGGCAAGCAGCTGTTCGCCCGTCACGGCATCCCGGTGCCCACCGGCAAGCCGGCCGCGACCGTCGATCGGCTCGCCGAGACCGTTCACGACGCGGCCGAGCAAGTCCTCGCCCACGGCGATCGAAGCCGTATTGCGGCGGACCAGGATCGTCGAACCGAGGCCGAGCCCGC
>CAMLNW010000270.1 GCA_946481495.1 uncultured Actinomycetes bacterium | reverse complement strand
TATCGGAGTTCTGACATACATCTCCAGATGCTGCGGTACAGGTCTCGAAGGCATCCGATCCCTCGGCAATCGTCGTGACGACCGGGAAGGACAGTCCGGAAACGCTCACGCTGGCGCTCGGTGCCGATGGGCTTGGCGCAGGGGAGGTGTTTCTAAGAGCGCTTGCCCGGGTGACAGCCCCGCCGCCATTGGTCCCGGTGACCGCGCACTGCAGTGCAGACGGGACGTCAGCCGCTTGGACCACGTAGGTGTTGCTGGTGGCGCCCGGCAGAGCGACGCCGTTGCGATACCACTGGAATGTGAAGGTCGGCGATCCGGTCCACGTTCCCGGCGCACAGGTCTCAGTAGTTCCCGCCACCGGGTTCGTCGGCGTGGGAGCAGCAATCGACGGTGCACCCGGAAGCGCGGGCACCGGCACCGGCGACACCACGATCGGCGGATTCGACATTTGCGTCGACCCAGCGTTCGCGTTCAGTGCGGTGACCTGGCACTGAACGGCCTTGCCCGAATCGGCCACCACGGTCGTATAGCTCAGGCTGGTCGCGCCCGGGATGGGGGCGCCGTTCCTGAGCCACTGGATGTTCCGCGTCGCAGCGCTCGCCGGGCCAGCGGTGCAGTTCAGCGAGGTGCCGACGGCAGCACTCAGGCCGGCGGGATCGACGTTGAGCTGGGAAACGTTGGTGTCCGCCTGGCCACCTGTGAACTCCACGGTCCATGGACCGCCGGGAGGACCGGTTACGGTGGTCCCACCCGGGCCGATGGGGGTGAGGGCGTTCAGGGCACTCTGGACAGCGGCCGGAGCTGCCTCCGCGTCGATCGGCGCCGTGGTCTGCGGGACGGGGAAGCCGAAGCTGAGCGTGAACGTGCCGCCGTCGGCGTTTGGGTCGAGCGCAATCGTCTGCTTCTCGTTGATCGGAACATTGCCCACGCCTCCGCGTGCGACGACGTTCCACCCCCAGAGGCGAACGAAGTCGCCATCCGCCTCGAACTCCTGCACACGTCGAGTCGAGCGATCCACGACGAAGAAATGGCCGGTCTCCTGATCGATGTCGATCCCCTCGGCGACGCCGAAGGCGCCCTGATTGCCGAGCGCAGCCGTTGAGCTGGTACCTACCTTGCACTGCGCGGCGACCGTGCACTTCTCGAAGCTGGCGCCGTCCCGTGTCGTGGCCACGGTCACCGTGCCGGCGGGAGTGAGGCCAGACGCGTTGGTCGTCATCGCGACGTGGTCTACGCTCGCGCGGGCGCCCACGAACTCAACGGCGTAGGGGCCCCCCGCGGGCCCGGTGACCGTCGCGTTGCCGCTGCCTACGCTGGCTATCGCCTGCAGCGCCTCTTGAACGCTTCCGGCACCGGAAGCGGGCGCGTTGAAAGCAATCGGCGTGGTGGTGTTGGCGCCGAAGGTGAGCGTGAAGCTACCACCAGTTGGCCCGCCGCCCACCGTCACCGTTTGGCGCTCGTTGGTGTCGCCGACGCCTCCAGGCTGGACGACGTCGCGGCCGATCGCGAACTGAAAGTTGTTGTTCTCGTCGAAGGCCTGGACGCGGCCGTTGCCGCGGTCGACGACGTAGACGAATCCGCTCTGGGAGGTGCCGTCGGTTGTGATCTCGGAGTCGTTGACTGCGAGGTCACCGACACCGCTATTGGCGCTGCCGAACAGGCCGCCGAGATGGGGAGCGGCAGATGTGCCTCCGAAGAACGAGTCGAAGTAGCGCGTATCGGAAGCCGCTGGGCCGACGACCACCAGGAGCCCGACGACCACCAGGGCAACGGCAATCCCCGCTTGTCGACGACGAGCGGGACGGTTCGCGGCCGTGGTTTTGGTCATCTCTGGAATGTCTCCTCGATCGTCGGCAAGAGCACGGGGATACGCCCGGCAGGACGCTCGAACGGATAAGAACATGAACGTACTCGGGCGTCAAGGGGCAACCCCGACGAACGGCTCGACGTCGGCGAGGCTCACGAGCGTCCACAGCTGCCCGTTCTGCTTGACGAAGCGGACGCGATATGGCGAGCGATCTCCAGGATCCTTGACGAGGGCGCTGGCCCGATCCCCGGCGATGTCGATCGACCAGATGGCGGAGAGCTTGCCTTTCAAGCCCTGACGCTGGTTGCGGCGGGCCATCTTAGTTACGACGGAGTCGCAGCTCCTTCTGTGACCGGTCCCGGCGCGCTCGATCTCCCGCTCGCCTTGCTCGGAGAGCTCGTTGCATACGCCCGAGCCGGTACCAGCCGCGAAGTCGACCTGCACGTCGCTGAGAACCTCCCTTATATAAGCCCGGTCGCCACCACGAACGATCGTGCTGTTCTCAGCCTGTGCGATCGCCATCGCTTGGGCGCGAGTGACATAGCGTCCGTCCGGGCGCTCCAATGCCGCCGACTCATCGCCCGAATCGGCACAGCCATTGACCGCCAACATCGCCGCTAGCGCCCCGCAGACCGCTAGAACGATCGGCAGGTGTTCGATATCGACAAACCGCGTCAGATCGCGTCCCTCCTCGCTAGAAGACCGTAGCGAACAAAGGGGCCCGCGGCAACGCGTTATCGGTTAGCCTGAGACGCATCCGCGGTATGGAGCTGCGGGACAGAGTCAGACTTGGAGGGAGCTGGCAATGAGAAGCGTTCACATTTCGACTTGCATGACGGTGCTGGGAATGATCGTCGCCCTGGGGCTCGTCGCCTGCGGCGACTCGGATGACGGCAACGATGCCGCAGGCAAACCGGCCCAGCAGGAGACTGATTCAAGTCAGCCCGTTGCTGGGGCTGACGAGACTGAGCGCGAGGTGAGAGCAGCGCTCGCCGCCCTCCAGAACTCCTTCTACGCCGGCGACGTGAAGGCAGTCTGTGCCGGGTACACCGAGGCGGCCCGCAACGAGATCGCCAGCGGCGGAGGCAGCGACGCGACGTGCGAGTCCGCCATGGGCGCCTACGTAAGGCCCGTCCCGGCGTCGACGGCTCAGCGTTACAAGGCGAGGATCATCTCGGTCAAGGTCAAGGGCGACAAGGCGACGGTCCGTAGCGTGCAAGGCCAAGCGCAGCGGCCCACCGACGTTCGCCTCGTCAAAGAGGACGGCGCGTGGAAGCTCAGTCAGACGGGCTCGCCGGGCTCGCCGTAGCCAGCGGGAGCGGCGGCGTCCTTGACAGCTAGGGGTGTCGCGCGTACAGTGCGGGTGCCCGAGGAGTCACTCCTCGGGCGCTTGCCCCCCCGTCGGAGGGACGGGGGCCCTAAGGGGCATTAAGCGGGCAAGTGATCTCGGTCCTTTGAGGGAGGGATTCATCGACCTTAAGCCTTGAGCCGCCTGTGGCGGTGGTCGCCCATGAGGCGGCGCGTGATCCAAGGGTGCGCCGAAGCTCGGAC
>CAMLNW010000269.1 GCA_946481495.1 uncultured Actinomycetes bacterium | reverse complement strand
GCTCGCGGCGGACGTCGTAGATGTAAGCGCGCACGCGGTCGCCTAGCTTGAACGGCTCGCGCGGGATCTGGTCGTCCTTCTTGAGGATCGCCTCGGCGCCGGCCGCCATCGTCTGCACCGCCCCACCATCGCCATCCACCGGCGCCAACGCCTCGGCACCACCAGCCGCTGCCGCCCGCAAGCCATCCACCTCGCGCAACCGCGCCCGCTCCGCCATCAGCGCCGCCTCCTCCTCGACGGTCGGACCGACCTCCTCGATCTCCGCCAACTCGAACCGCAACAGGTCCAAATCCCGATCCCGCGTCCCAGCCCGCCCACGCAGCTCCTCCAACTCGGCACGCAACCCCCGAACCCGGCCATGTGCCTCCGCGACCTGCGCGCGCAACGCCATATGGGCATCGCCGCAGAACCCATCGAGCAGATCCAGCTGCGCCGACGCCACCGTCAGCTTCCGATGCTCGTGCTGCCCAAAGAACGACACCAGCCGCCCACCCAGCTCCCGCAGATCCCCCGCCGTCGCCGACCGTCCCTGCACATAGGCCCGCGTACGGCCCTCGGCCGACACACGACGGGCAAGAACGATCTCTTCCTCGTCGTCGCTCACGCGCTCACGCAGATCGGCCAGCTCGTCCCCGTCCAGCAACCCCTCCGGCAGCTCAAACACACCCTCCACATACGCCTCATCCGCTCCCGGCCGCACGATCCCCGCCCGCGGCTTCCCGCCCAACAGCAGATCCAACGCATGCGCCAGCACCGTCTTCCCCGCGCCCGTCTCCCCCGTAATCGCGTTCAGCCCCTCCCCAGGCCGCACCTCCGCCCGCTCGATAAGCAGCAAGTTCTCAATCCGCAGCTCCAAAAGCACGGCACTGGTCTACCGAGCCCACCGGACAGACAACGCGAACGGACGTTCGCCCTTGCCTCCGTGGGTGGCGACGCATTTTGCGTCTGAGGCGGAGCTTGCGAGCACTCAGACCAAAATCGGAGACAGGACCCGCGGGGAACGCGGCCGATCCCTCAGCGCGTCAACCGCCCGAACTTATCCCGCAACCGGTGGTAGAAGCTCGCCCCCGCAACCTGCGCCAACAACGCCATGTCATGCCGAAACCGCACCTCCACTTGCTCCTCCGGCCCCAAAGTGCAAACCGTCCGCCCATCCGTCGTCACATCCACCGGCTCATCAGCCGACCGGTTCGTCACCTTCAGCACGTCGTCGGGCGCGACGACCAGCGCCCGCGCCGACAGCGTGTGCGGCGCGATGAACGACACCACGTAGCCCTCGACGCCCCAGGCCATCACCGGCCCCCCATTTGCCAGGTTGTAGCCCGTCGACCCAGCCGGTGTCGCGATCACGAGCCCGTCGCAGCGGACCCGGCCGACCTGCTCCTCGCCGACTCCGTAACGCAGCTCTGCGACACGCATGTCGGGCCGCCGGTGGAACGAGATGTCGTTGACGCCCAGCCATGGCCCAGAGGAAGTGCCCACCTCGAGCGCCGGCAGCGGCAGCACCTCGAAGTCGCCACGCAGGGCGGGCGCGATCGCGCTGTCGAGCCCATCCCGCTCGACCGTCGACAGGAAGCCGATCTCGCCGAAGTTGATCGCGAAGACCGGCACCTGGCGGCCTGCGTAGCGGCGCAGCGTGGCGAGGATCGTGCCGTCGCCGCCGAGAGCAACCGCTAGATCGGTCGGCCCCTCGGGATCGGCACCCAGCTCGACGCCCGGCAGCGACTCGAGGCCGTGCTTGTCGACCTCCTCCGGCGGCACGCGCAGAGTGATCCCAGCCTCATGTGCGAGCTCTGCCAGCCGTCGCAGACCACGTTCGGGCTCGCCGCCCGGCGTATGGCGCGTAAAGACCGTGATCGACTTCGGTGCGCTCACGGCTCCACCGTTCTCGCCGCTGCCTCTAGGTCCTCCACCGCTCCCGTCCTCCCCGCCTCGGCGATCCAGGCAAACGTCTCACGGTTGCCCGCCGGACCGGGCAGACCCGAGGATGCGTAGCCGAGCACGGCCGCGCCAAGCTCGTCGCGCGCGCACTCGCCGACGGCAACCAGCGCCGCACGACGGTCGGCGGCCTCGTGAACGACTCCCCCGCTCCCGACCAGCTCGCGGCCGACCTCGAACTGCGGCTTGACCATCGCGAGGCAGTCGAACCGGTCGGCGGCGCAGGCCAGCACCGCGGGCAGCACCTTGCGCAGCGAGATGAACGAGACGTCGATCGCGATCAGCTCGGGACGGAACGGCAGCTGGCCGGACTCGACCGACCGCGCGTTTACGCGCTCGATCACCGTGACCCGCGAATCCTCGCGCAGCTTCCAGCTCAGCTCGCCGTAGGCGACGTCGAGCGTCACGACCTCGGCGGCGCCATGCTGCAACAGGCAGTCGGTGAAGCCGCCGGTCGAAGCGCCGACGTCCATGCAGCGCCGCCCCGCGGGGTCGATCGCAAAGCCCTCGATCGCATTCGCCAACTTGACCCCGCCACGCGAGACGTAACGCGGTCCCTCGGCGACGACCAGCTCGGCGTCCTCCGGAACGAGCTGCCCGGGCTTGTCGGCCCGCCTTCCGTTGCCGCCGATCGCGACCTCACCGGCCATCACAGCCGCGGCCGCGCGCGTGCGCGACTCGTAGAGCCCACGCTCGGCCAGCAGGGTGTCAAGCCGGCGCTTGCCCACCTGCAGAGCGTATCCGGGGTCAGTCGCCCTCGTGGCCGTGCTGCCCGTCCGCATCTTTGGTGGGCGAAAGCCCGACGACCGCGAGCTCCGCGACGCGTGTCTCGTCGACGGCAGTCACCTCCATGACGTGACCGTCGACCTCGACCAGCTCACCGACCTCGGGGACGCGTCCGAGCAGCTCGACGACATGACCTCCGATCGTCGCCTCGTGTGGGTCCTCGACCTCGACCCCGAGCCGCTCGGCGACGAGCCGGATCGGGGCGGCGCCGGAAACCATCGCGCGGCCGCCGCGTTGCTCGATCAGCTCTGCGTGGTCGGCGTCGAACTCGTCCTCGATCTCGCCGACGATCTCCTCGATGATGTCCTCGAGCGTCACGAGCCCGATCGTCGTGCCGTGCTCGTCGACGACCAGCGCGATATGAGCGTGCTCGCGCCGAAGGTCGCGCAGCAGCTCATCGAGCAGAACCGACTCGGAGACGCGGATCAGTGGTCGCGACAGCTCGCGCAGGCCGGGCTCCCCGGGCTCGACCAGCGCCGGCAGCAGGTCCTTGGCGTGGATGACGCCGACCGCCGCGTCGAGGCCACCGTCGGCCTCGCAGAGCGGTAGCCGCGTGTGCCCGGTCTCGATCGACCGCCGGGCGACGTCGCCGATCGAGTCGTCGGCAGCGACCCAGTCGACATCGGGCCGCGGCACCATCACCTCGCGGGCGCGCAGATCGCCGAACAGCAGCACGTTCTCCGACAGGCGTCCCTCCTC
>CAMLNW010000268.1 GCA_946481495.1 uncultured Actinomycetes bacterium | reverse complement strand
CGTGCCGGTGATGATCTTGCCCTTGTTGAGCACGATCACGGCGAAGCCGCGCTTAGCGGTGATCGGCGACGCGTAGGCCGAGTTCGCCTGCGGCTTGACCGTCTTCTTCTTGGCGTCCGCGGCTGGGATGACGGCGGCGGTGGCGGCCACCACGGCGGCGAGTCCAATCGCGAGCACGCGCCCGCGGCGGTTCGGAGATGTCATAGCTGGAGAGATCCCTTTCGGTTAGGAGTGCTCGACGGCGAGCACGCGCATCGTACGGGTGCCGGACGGCGTCTCCAGCGTCGCGTCGTCGCCGACCTTCCGCCCGGCGAGTGCCTTGCCGACGGGAGAGTCGATCGAGATCAGCCCGGAGCTCGGGTCGGCCTCGACCTTCGGGACGAGCTTGTGGCTCAGCTCCTTGCCGCTCTTCTCGTCCTTGTAGGTGACGGTCGTGCCCATGCCGGCGACGTCGCCGTCGGCGGTCTCGACGATCTCGGCCGAGCGCAGCTGGTCGCGCAGGCCGGCGATCTTCGCCTCGAGCATCGCGGCCTCCTCCTTGGCGGCGTGGTACTCGGCGTTCTCCTTGAGGTCGCCCCACTCGCGCGCGGTCTTGATGCGGGCGGCGATCTCGCGCCGGCCCTCGCCTTCGAGGCGCTCGATCTCCTCGGTTATGCGGGCGTGGGCGCTGGGGGTGAGCTTCGTGGTGTCTGACATGGAAGGGGAGACCCTAGCGGCGTTTCCGGCCAGATAGTGTACAGTTGTACATGTACAAACGTACAGATTGAGGAGCCAGTCATGTCCCCCGCCATCCTGCTTGTCATCGCGATCCTCTCGGAGGTGGTCGGCACCGTCCTGTTGCGCGTCTCCGACGGGATGTCGAAGCTCGTGCCGTCGGTCGGGATGCTCGCCGCCTACGCGGTGTCCGTCTACATGCTCGCGCTAGTGCTCAAGCACTTCGACATTGGCTTCACCTACGCCGTCTGGTCGGGGGTCGGCACCGCGGCGATTGCCGTCATCGGCGTCGCCGCCTGGGGCGAGCCGATGGGCGCCCTCAAGGTGCTCAGCATCGCCGCGGTCATCGCCGGCGTCGTCGGCCTCAACGTCTCGGCGGCGCACTGATGGCGGTAGCAACCCGCGGGGCCGCCCGCCGGCTGGCCCTGCTCGACGCGACCGTCCGCGTGATCGGCCGCGGCGGCATCGCCGCCGTCGACCACCGTGCCGTCGCCGCTGAGGCCGGCGTCCCGCTCGGCTCGACGACCTACTACTTCGACTCCAAGGACGACATGGTCGCCCGCGCGCTCGAGCACGTCGCCGAGCGCGAGGCCGAGCGCCTGCGCGCCGAGTCCGCGGGCGGCGCGCTCGACGTCGGCCCCGACCTGCTCCCCGAGCGCCTCGCCGACGTCGTCATCCACGCCTGGGCCGGCGATCGCGTCATCCTCCTGGCCCAGTACGAGCTCTACCTCGAGTCGGCCCGCCGTCCCGACCTCCGTCCGGCCGCCGAGCGCTGGGACCGCGCCTACCGCCACCTCCTCCAGCACGCCCTCGAACTGCTCGGCGTTGCCGACCCTCCCCGCCGAGCCCGCCTCCTCTGCGCCGGCCTCGACGGCCTCCTACTCGACCACGTCGCCACCGCCAGCGACCCCTCCGAGCTCCGCTCGCTCGCCATCGACCTGATCGAAAGAATCGCCGCGCCCTAGCTCAGCCCCTTACGCTTGCCCCCATGACGCGCGCCGAGGCTGAGCAGGAGCGGGACCGGCTGACCCGCGAGCATCCCGACCGGGCCACCCACCGCTGGATGGCCCGCGCCGACGACGCCGGCGATTGGTCGGTCGTCAAGGTCGGCATCCCACCGACCGGTCGCATCGACCCGCTCAGAGCGACGACCGAGTCGAAGCCGCGGCCGCCTCAGGCCGACGACCCACGCAGCGCCTACGACCGCAACGTGGGCGGGCCCTATATGTAGATCACGGATCGGTTTGGCGCTCGCAGCCGGTAGAGCACGTGGGGCAGCCCCGCGCGCTGAATGTCGCGGTCGTATGTCATTCCAAGTTTCTCCATCACTCGCCGTGAGGCGATGTTCTCCGGCATGGTGAAGGAATAGATCTCGTCCAGGCCGAGCGGCCCGAACCCGTGCTCCGAGGCGGCGCGCGCCGCCTCAGTCGCGAGCCCGCGGGTCCAGTAAGCCGGGAACAACGTCCACCCGACCTCGACCACTTCGTCGGCGTCAATCACTGTCCGCTGCAGCCCGACCTCCCCGACGTACTCGCCGCTGTCTCGCTCGCGCAGAAACCACCAGCCAAACCCATTGGTGCGCCAATGCACCATGAAACGCGCCAGCATCTGCTTGGCCTGCGCCGGCGAGCGCGGCCCAGAACCCTCAGCCCCGTCGCGCTCATCGGGCCAAATCCAAGCCGCGACCTCCGGATCGCCGAACAGCGCCACCGCGACATCAAGGTGTTTCTCGGAGGCTGGCTCGCCCACCAATCGCTCGGTTTGGAGCAAGGGCACGACATGATCTTCCACGCTTGTGGGGGCTAGTGCCCGGACAAACGTGGAAGATCGACTACGGCGTCGGTCGGCTCAACCGCAACCGGTGTTGTTGCCGCAGCTCGAGCACGTGTAGCAAGTGCCGGTGCGCTGCATCATGCCGCCGCACTGGGAGCAGGCGGGGCCGAGGTCGAGGCCAGTGATCTTGGCCGGGGCGGCGATGGGCGGGTCATCGGTCATTGCCGAGGCGGCGGGCGCTGGAGCGCTCGCGGTGGGGGCGCCGTTGCCGGAGCCGTTCCCGCCATTGCCGTTCCCCCCGTTGCCGTTGGCGACCTTCGCCGGGCCGGCGGTGTCGCCGCGCAGCGCGGCCTCCTCGGCCGCCTTGCGCGCCTTGACCTCCGCGGTCATGATCCCCAGCTCCTCCTGGACGTCGACGTCGAGGAAGCGCGAGGCGAGCCAGCGCATGATGTAGTCGGGCAGCGACTTGGCGAATGGGATCTCCTGGTTGCCGGTGATCCCCTCCGGGTCGAAGCGCATGTAGGAGAACTTGCGCACGAGCGTCTCGAGCGGCACTCCGTACTGCAGGGCGATCGAGATCGACGTCGCGAACGCGTTCATCATGCCGCGCAGCGTCGAGCCCTCCTTGCCGATGTCGGTCAGGAAGATCTCGCCGACCGTGCCGTCCTCGTACATGCCGGCCGTGATGTAGCCCTCGTGGCCGCCGAGCGAGAACTTGTGCGTGATCGACTGGCGCTCGCGCGGCATCTTGTTGCGCGCCGGGCCGGTCGTCGCCCTGCGGCTCGCCGACGATCTCGACATCGCGCCGGACGGACGGGTCTATTTCAACGAGGCCACCGTTCGCTACGAGCAGGAGGAATGGGCGACCGACGCGCTGGAAAGCCGCGGCAACGGCCGGATGATCTCCGACACCCTCTACAACTCCACCGGCGCCGTCC
>CAMLNW010000267.1 GCA_946481495.1 uncultured Actinomycetes bacterium | reverse complement strand
TTGTCGATCTCGTACTTCTCGAACAGCGGGACCTTCTTGTCCTCGTAGAGCTCGAGTCGTGGCAGCAGCTCGGGCGCCGTGCGGTTGAAGAACGACTGCAGGCGGTGGTGCTGCTGCTCGTCGTCGACGATCGCACGGTCGAACTGCTTGGAGAAGATGTCGCGCACGACGCGGACCGAGAGGTCGGCCTCCTGGAAGATCATCGCGGGGGCCTTGGCCTCCTTGGCGCGCTCCTGGAGCACCTCGTGCAGTTTGTGGAGGTACTTGATCTCGTGCTCGAAGTCGGCCCGCTTGGCACCCTGCGCGGCGGTCCGGACGATCACTCCGCCTTCGCCGACCTCGAGTCCCTTGGCCTCGCGGCGTACGCGGTCGCGCTCCTTGTCCTCCAGCCGGCGCGAGACGCCAACGCCCTCGCCCTGCGGCGTGTAGACGAGATAGCGGCCGGCGATCGAGAGCTGCATCGAGAGGCGCGAGCCCTTCGACTTCAGCGGATCCTTGATCGCCTGGACGACGATCTCCTGGCCGGGCTTGAGCAGGTCGCCGATCTGGCGGCCCTTGCCGCCGCCACGGCCGCGGCGCGCGACCTCGACGCCCTCCATGACGATGTCATCGGCGTGCAGGAAGCCGTTCTTGTCAAGCCCGATGTCGACGAACGCCGCCTCGAGACCGGGCAGCACGTTGTCGACGCGGCCCTTGTAGATGTTGCCGACGATCGAGCGCGATCCACGCCGCTCGACGTAGAGCTCGGCGACCTTCCAGTCGTCTTGCTTCTGCTTTTGCGGGGGACGGCCTCCACGGCCATCGCCCTTTGGCTTGCCGTCCTCAGCGGAGAGCGTGCCCTCCGCCTCGAGGATGGCGACTCGTGTCTCGCCACGGTCGGCCGTGACAAGTACTTGCTTTTTCAAAAGGTCCTCTTCTCATATGACTAGGTCCCGGCCCTTCGCGAACGCCGTCTCGCGCGCCTGCGCGTGGACGCTCTGCAGAAGTCCGAGAGCAATGAAAGTGGCGATGACCGAGGATCCGCCGTAACTCATGAGAGGCAGCGTGATGCCGGTGATCGGCATGATCCCGATGGTCATGCCCACGTTTATGAAGATCTGATGCATAAGCATTGCAAGAACGCCGGCCACGATCAGTGTTCCGAACAGATCCTTGGCCATCGTGAGGATGCGCAACGTGCGCCAGATCAGCAGTGCGAACAGGGACAGCACTAGCGCCGCCCCCATGAATCCGAACTCCTCACCGACCACGGAGAAGATGAAGTCGGTGTGGTGCTCGGGTAGGAAGTCGAGCTTGGTCTGGGTCGCTTGATCACCGCGGCCGGTCTTGCCGCCGGCGCCGATCGCGACCTGTGATTGAAGTTGTTGGTAGCCCTGCTTTGCAGGGTTCTCGGAAGGACTCAGGAAGGCTGTGAGACGATCCTGCTGGTAGGGCTCGAGCACCTCGACGCCGAGCGCCGGAGCACCGATCAAGACGATCGCCGCGGCGGTCGCCGCGAGCGCCCCAAGCGCGGCGAAGTGCGTCCACGGCGTGCCGGCAACGAACAGGATCACCAGCGCAATCGAGATGTAGACCATCCCGGTGCCGAGGTCCTGCGAGATCACCAGCAAGGCTGGGATCAGCGCCAGCAGCATCACGATGCCCGTCGTCCGGCGGTCGCCGATCTGGCGGACGCGGTCGACGATCACGGCCGCCAACGTGAGGATCAGCAGGATCTTGCCGAGCTCGGAGAACTGCAGCTCGAAGAAGCCGAGCTCGATCGCGCGGCGCGTGCCGTTGGTGACCGCGCCAAACGCGAAGACGAGCATGATGCCGCCGATCAAGACGCCGTAGATCTGCGCCTTCCAGTCGCGCAGACGGGTGTAGTCGAGCCGCGAGATCACGAGCATCAGGCAGAGCCCGATCGCCGCGAAGGCGATCTGGCGGTAGAGGAAGTGGTGTGGGCTACCCGCGATGTCGTCGCGTGTCGCCTCGCCGATCGTGTAGAGCGAGCACGCCGTCAGACCGAGCACCGCCAGCAGCAGCAGCGCGTCGATCCGGACGAAGCTCGGTCCCGAGCGGTCTCGGAACTCGCGCACGGTGGCGCCGAGAGGGGTCGCCTGCATCAGTGGTCCACCCTACTCACCGCTAGTCCGGCGCCGTCCCGGCGAGAACCTCGCCGTTGTCGTTGACGTCGAGCAGCGGAGTGAGGATCTGACGCACCGCCGGTGCGGCTGCCTCGGCGCCGAAGCCGCCACCCTCGATCGTCACGGCGACGACATAGCGCGGGTTCGGATATGGGGCGAGCGCGACGTACCAGGACTGATCGCCCTGGGGCGTCTGGGCGGTACCGGTCTTGCCGGCGATCTCGACCGGGAAGGTCTCGAAGACCGGCGTCGAGGTTCCGCCCGGGTCGTTGGCCGCCGAGTGGAGCCCCTCGAGGATCGCCTGGCGGTACTCGGGCGCTATGTCCACCCGGCGCGCGGGCGGCGAGGCGAGCTCCTGCAGCACCCGACCGGTCGAGTCCTCGATCCGCAGACCGAGGTGCGGCTTGACGACCTTGCCGCCGTTGGCGATCGCCGCGTAGGCGATCGCCATCTGGAGCGGGTTGGTCAGCAGGTCGCCCTGACCGATCGAGAAGTTGACGTTGTCGCCGACTGTCCAGGGCCGGTCGGTCAGGCCGCGCTTGTACCAGTCGTTGCGCCACTCGGGCGTCGGCACGCGGCTCGTCGCGCGCCTCTGCATGGTCGAGGGTCTCGGTCATGCGTGGAGCGGCGGCGCGCCCGGGCTCGCCTACAGCGACCCGAGCGGGCACGCGGCCGATCTGCTCGTTCGGCAGGTCGATCCCCGTCTCGCGACCGATGCCGAGCTTGTGCGCCCAGCGCTGGATCAGCAGCCCGTCGCCGCTGCTGTCGGCCTCCTGGCCTAGCAGGTAGAAGTAGACGTCGCTGGAGACAGACAGCGCGCGGCGCAGGTCGACCGGACCGTTGACCGCCTTGCCGGCGTTGATGAAGTCGATGTCGCCGATCCGGATCGAGCCGCCGTCGTTGACGACGTCACCCGGGCTGATCAGCCCGCCCTCGAGCGCCGCGGTCGCCGTCACCAGCTTGAAGGTCGAGCCGGCCGGGTAGCCGCCCTGGATCGCCCGGTTGAACAGCGGCTTGCCGGCCGCCTCGGACTCCAGCGCCTTGTACTCCGCCGTCGTGAACGGACGCGAGAAGAAGTTCGGGTCGAACGACGGCGAACTGCCGAGCTCGAGCACCTCTCCGTCCTCGATGTCCATCGCGACGAATCCCCCCGGGCGGCCGGCCATCGAGGCCTGACCGGCCTCCTGGACGCCGAGGTCGATCGCCAGCCGCAGCTGACGCCCCTGCTCGGGCGCGCGCCCGTCGAGCTGCTGCCCGCGGACGTGGCCGAGCTGCCGTCCGGCACCGGAAGCGGCGGCGAGCTGC
>CAMLNW010000266.1 GCA_946481495.1 uncultured Actinomycetes bacterium | reverse complement strand
CCGGTCGCGCCCGGCTCGACGACGGTGGTGGTCACGCTCGAGGCGGAGTCCGGCTTCAACGACCCCGTCGCGGTGCTGCTGGTGCTCGGCTTCATCGAATGGATCCAGGTGCCCGACTACGGGCTCGCCGACATGGCCGTGTTGATGGTCGAGCAGCTGTCGATCGGCGCCCTGTCCGGCTTCGTGATCGGCACGGCGGCGGTCGCCGCGTTCCGCAGAGTCGCGTTCGCGACGACTGGACTCTATCCGGTCGCTTCGATCGCGACCGCGGCGATCGCCTTTGGCGCGGCCGACCAGCTCGGCGGCTCGGGCTTCCTCGCCGTCTACATGGCCGGGCTGAGCCTCGGCAGCGCGCGAATCCCCGCGCGGCGCACGATCGACGACTTCCACGCCGGCCTGGCCTGGGTCGCGCAGATCGCGCTCTTCTTCACGCTCGGCCTGCTCGTCTTCCCGAGCGAGCTCGGCAACGTCGCCTTCGACGGCATCCTGCTGGCGATCGTGCTGACGCTGATCGCGCGCCCGATCGCGACGTTCGTCACGACGCTGCCGAGCGGCTACGACATCCGCGAGGCGACGCTGCTGAGCTGGGCCGGGCTGCGCGGCGCGGTCCCCGTCGTGTTCGCGACGTTCCCGGTGATCGACGGCGTCAAGAACGCCAACGAGCTGTTCAACCTCGTCTTCTTCGTCGTGATCACCTCAGCGCTCGTCCAGGGCGCGACGATCAACCCGCTCGCCCGCCGGCTGCGCCTGACCAGCCGTGCCGAGGCCGTGCCGCCGCCTGTGATGGAGGTCGGCACGATCCGCCGGCTCGGTGCCGAGGTGCTCGAGTTCCCCGTCCGCGACGACCACGCGCTCGTCGGCCGGCTCGTCAACGAGCTCGGCCTGCCGCGCGACGCGCTCGTCAACGTGATCGTGCGCGACGACGAGGCACTGCTGCCGCGCGGATCGACCGAGGTCGCAGCCGGCGACCGGCTGCACATCGTCGTACGCGAGAACGCGCGCAGCGATGTCGAGGCGCTGTTCGACCGCTGGCGCGATGGCCCGATCGCACAACCGGCGGCGGATCGGATCCCCACCCCCCAGGGCCGCAGCCCGATCTTCAGCGTCCGGCCTTGGCGCGACGAGGACGGCGACCCGGCGGCGCCTGAGCAGATCGCCGACGTCGCCGTCAACCGCACGCTGCGGACCCGGCGCGGCGCCCGCGGCGCGCTCGTGCTGCTCGCCGACGGTCGCCTGGCGGTCACCGGCGAGGGCGTCGTGGCGACCGGAAGCCCGCGCCAGCTCGTCCGCTTCTGCCGCGAGCGCGTCGGCCGCGCCCAGAGTCCCGAGGCGAAGGCCTGGTGGCAAGAGGTCGCCGGCGCGGTGCTACAGAGCTCCGCCCCTTAGTTCCAAAATCCATCTATGGGCATGATCTCGCCGTCGGCCTCGTGGCGCGGGCCGAAGGCGAGCAGCTCGAGCCCGTCGTCGCCGGCCTCGAGTGCGCGCACGGTGCTCGGCGCGATCCGAACGGCGTCCATCGTCTCGAGCTCGACCACGTCGTCGTCGAGCTTGATCCGCCCGCTGCCCGACAGGACGACGTAGATCTCCTCGGCTTCGTCGTGCTTGTGGGCGAACGCCTGGCGCTTGTTCGGGCGCAGCACGTGGTAGGCCAGTCCGGTGGTCTCCGCACGCAGGTCGGTCCGTGGGAAACGCGCCTCCCCCACCTCGGAGATCGAGTAGTCCATGGCGCGACCATATCCTCTGCTGCGGTACTCGCCGGCTAGGTCAACAGAAGCGCGGTCCAACCACGGTCGGACAAGCGGCGTTGCTCCTGCAGCGGAGCGAAGGCGGCGGCGACCTCGTCGGCCTCGTGGTCGAGCAGGCCAGAGAGGATCAGCGCATCTGGACGGTGGTCCATCAGCTTGGCGACCTGCAGCAACAGCGGGCGCATCAGGTTGGCGGCGACGGTGCCGGCGGATGGCGGCGGCTCCTCGCGCAGGTTGGCGCGCCGCACGATGTCGAGCGCAACGCCGTTGTCGCGGGCATTGAGGTTGGTCGCGTCGACCGCGAGGCGGTCGGAGTCGACGGCCTCGATCGGTCCGTGACCGAGCTTGGCGGCGGCAATCGCCAGCACGCCAGAGCCACAACCGAGGTCGCAGAACGAGCCCTTGCCGTCGAGGCCGGCCAGCAACTCGAGGCAGAGCCGCGTCGTCGCGTGGGCGCCGGTGCCAAAGGCGCGGCCGGGATCGATCTTGAGGTCGATCACGCCCGGCCGGATCGGCGCCTCCTCCCACGGTGGGCGGACGTAGAGGCGATCGGCGACGAGGATCGGCGCGTGGAAGCGCTTCCAGCGCTCGGCCCAGTCGTCGGGCACTTCCTCCCCCGAGACGACAACGCGAGTGCCGCCGACCTCCGCCTCGCCCTCGGCGAGCTCCGGCAGCTCGCCCGGCGCGCCGTAGACGGCGAACTCGACGTAGTCGTCGCCGTCGACCTGCTCGACGCCGGACGGGGCGAGCTCGAGCAGCGCGGCCAGCACTAGCTCGGCATCCGCCGCCGGCGCGCGGATCGCCAGGCGGATCATCGGCTGACCGTCGACGCTCGACGAGAGTGGATCACCGCAGCGCCCGGCGGACCTTGTCGACGATCGACTCGCGCCGTGGCTCGTGCAGGTTGTCCTCGGTGATCGTGCCCGCCAGCTCGGAGAGCAGCTCGCGCTGCCGCTCGTCGAGGTTGCGCGGGATCACGACGTTGAGCACGACGCGCTGGTCGCCGCGGCGTCCGCGACCGATCTGCGGCATGCCGTGGCCACGCAGGGTGACGACCGTGCCGGGCTGGGTGCCGGCCTCGATGTCGATCTCCTCGTCGCCGTCAAGCGTCGGCACCGTGATCGTGACGCCGAGCGCGGCGTCGGGCGCCGCGACGTCGACGGCGCTGACGAGATCGGCGCCGTCGCGTAGGAAGCGCTCGTCCTCGGTGACCTGGACGATCACATAGAGGTCGCCGGGCGGCCCGCCGCGATCGCCGGCGTGACCGCTGCCGGTCAGCCTGACGCGCTGCCCGTCGGCGATGCCGGCGGGGATGTCGATGTCGAGCGAGCGACGCGTCGCCTTGCGGCCCTGGCCGCGGCACTCCTTGCAGGGCGTGGTCGCAACCTTGCCGTCGCCGCCGCACTGGTCGCAGACCTGCGCCCTGACCATCTGGCCGAACGCGGTCTGCGACACCGCGCGCAGCTGGCCGGCGCCGTCGCAGCGTGGACAGGTCTCGATCGGCGTCCCGGGCTCGGCGCGGTTGCCGTGACAGTGGCCGCAGGTCTCGACGGCATCGAAGGCAGCGGTGACAGTCGCCCCCTGAGCCGCCTGCTCGAGCGTGATCTCGACCTCGACGCCGACGTCACCGCCCTGGACCGGACCCGGTCCGCCGCCACGACCGGCGCCGAACGGATCGCCGCCGAAGAAGGCGTCGAAGATGTCGGAGACGGAGCCGAAGC
>CAMLNW010000265.1 GCA_946481495.1 uncultured Actinomycetes bacterium | reverse complement strand
GCGACGATCCGCAGGCCAAGGCCGCCGCGCTGATCGACATCCTGGGCAAGCTGCGCCACCGGGGCCGCCATGCGTCGCTCTACGACGCGGTCTACGAGGCTGAGATCGCCGACCGCTTCGGCGACTCGACGCCGTGCCGGCTGGTCGGCATGCACTGCGAGTCCGGCGACGTGCTGGTCAAGGACGCGGCGCTCGAGAACCCCGTCCCCGGCGACGTCGTAGTGATGCCGGCGACCGGCGCCTACGGACACGCGATGGCGAGCAACTACAACGCCGTGCCGCGACCGCCGGTGATCTTCTGTCGCGACGGCGACGCGCGCGTGGTCGTGCGGCGCGAGACCTACGAGGACCTGAGTCTGCGTGAGCTCGAGTAGCGCTCCGTTCAAGGTCGGGCTCTTGGGAAGGGGGACTGTCGGGTCCGCCTTCCACGCGCTGCTCGAGCAGCGCGTCGACGCGATCGCGGTCGAGGCTGGCCGCCGGCCGGAGATCTCCGGCGTGCTGACGCGCAGCCAGGGCGACTTCGACGAGATCCTCGCGAGCAGCGACCTGATCGTCGAGGTGATGGGCGGGATCGACCCGGCCTTCGACTACGTGCGGCGCGCGCTGGAGGCCGGCAAGCACGTCGTGACCGCCAACAAGCAGCTGCTCTCCCAGCACGGCGAGGAGCTCTACGCGGCTGCCGCCGCGAGCGGCGCTCAGCTCGGCTTCGAGGCCGCCGTCGCCGGCGTCGTGCCGGCGATTCGGGTGATCCGCGAGTCGCTCGCCGCTGCGCACATCGAGCGCGTGCACGGGATCGTCAACGGCACGACCAACTTCATCCTGACCGCGATGGCGCGCACCGGCGCCTCCTACGACGACGCGCTGCGCGAGGCTCAGGAGCTCGGCTTCGCTGAGGCCGACCCGACCGAGGACGTGACCGGCAAGGACGCCGCCGCGAAGATGGCGATCCTGGCGCGGTTGGCCTTCGGCGCCCGCGTCAGCCTCGACGACGTCCCCTACGAGGGGATCGAGCACGTCACCGCCGACGACATCGCCTACGCGCGCGAGCTCGGGTTGTCGCTGAAGCTGATCGGGACGGCCGAGCGGATCGACGGCGGGATCGCCGTCGGCGTCTACCCGGCGTTCCTCTATGGCGGCCATCCCCTAGCGCCAGTCTCAGGTTCTTTCAACGCGGTCACCGTCGAGTCGCCGGCGATCACCGAGATCACGCTCTCCGGCCCGGGCGCGGGCGGCAGCCAGACCGCCTCGGCGGTGCTCGGCGACGTCGTTGCGGCGATGTCGCCGCCGGCGATCCAGGCGCCGCCGGCCGCCGAGCTACCGATCGTCAAGGACGTCGAGTCAGCCTTCTACCTCCACCTCGAGGTCGCCGACCGGCCGCTGGTGCTGTCGAAGGTTGCCGAGATCCTCGGTCTGCAGGGAGTCTCGATCAAGTCTGTCGTCCAGCGCGGCTCCGGCGATGAGGCACGGCTGGTGATGGTCATGCACCCGGTGCTCGAGTCGAAGTTCCGCGCCGCGGTCGCGCTGATCGGCCGGCTCGACCTGGTGCGCGAGGAGCCGCGCGCGATCCGAGTGATCGAGGAGACGTTCGAGTGAGTCTCTGGCGCTACCGCGAGCGCCTGCCGGTCGAGCCGCACGTCTCGCTCGAGGAGGGCGATACCCCGCTGGTTCCGGCGCCGTGGCTGTCGGAGCGGACGGGCTGCGAGGTCTACCTGAAGGTCGAGGGCGCGAACCCGACCGGCTCGTTCAAGGACCGTGGCATGACGGTCGCCGTCTCGGCGGCGGTCGAAGAGGGGGCGAAGGCGGTCATCTGCGCCTCGACCGGCAACACCGCCGCGAGCGCCGCCGCCTACGCCGCGCGCGCCGGGCTGCGCGGCGCCGTGATCGTCCCGGAGGGCAAGATCGCGACCGGCAAGCTTGCGCAGGCGCTGATGCACGGCGCACGCGTCGTCGCGCTGCGCGGCAACTTCGACCAGGCGCTGCAGCTCGTCCGTGAGCTGACCGACCGCCACCCGATCGCGCTCGTCAACTCGGTCAACGACTACCGCATCGAGGGCCAGAAGACCGGCGCCTTCGAGGTCTGCGACCAGCTCGGCGAGGCGCCTGACGTGCTCTGCATACCGGTCGGCAACGCGGGCAACGTGACCGCGTGGTGGAAGGGCTTCAGCGAGTACGAGCAGGGGACGCCTGAGCTGCACGGCTACCAGGCCGCGGGCGCCGCGCCGCTCGTCGAAGGGGCGCCGGTCGCGGCGCCGGAGACGGTCGCGTCGGCGATCCGGATCGGCAACCCGGCTCGCTGGGAGGACGCGATGAACGCCTTCACGGCCTCGCGCGGCCAGGTGCGCGCCGTCACCGACGAGCAGATCCTCGACGCCTACCGGCTGCTCGCCTCGCGTGAGGGTGTCTTCTGCGAGCCCGCTTCGGCGGCGTCGGTCGCCGGTCTGCTGGCACACGGGGCACACGGCCGCGTCGTCTGCGTACTGACCGGACATGGCTTGAAAGACCCCCAGACCGCGATGGATCGCGCCGCGTCGGTGGTGCCGTGCGAGCCGGACATCGAAAGCGTCGAGGCGGCGGTCCTAGGGGGCGAGTGAACCGCCGTCGCACCGTCCGTGTCCCGGCCTCGTCGGCCAACCTCGGCCCGGGCTACGACGTGCTCGCGGCGGCGCTTTCGCTGTCGCTCGAGCTGGAGGTCGAGGAGACCGGGACGTTCTCGGTCGAAACCGACACTCCGGGCATTCCGCTCGACCGCGACAACCTCTGCGTGCGCGCCTTCGAGCGGCTGCACTCCGCCGACGGGATCAGCTTTCGGATCCGCTCCGAGATTCCGGCGGCGGCTGGTCTCGGCTCCAGCGCGGCGGCGATCGTAGCCGGCCTGACAGCTGCAGACCACCTGTTCGAGCTCGACGCGCCGCTGCTCGAGCACGCGACCGCGCTCGAGGGCCATCCCGACAACGTCGCCGCGGCGCTGCTCGGCGGCTTCGTGATCTGCGCCGACGACGACGCGGTGCGGCTCGAGCCGCCGGCCGGGCTCGAGGGCGTGCTCGTCACGCCGCCGCAGCCGGTCCCGACCTCGGAGGCGCGCGCGGCGCTGCCGGCGGAGGTACCGATCGCCGACGCTGTCCACAACGTCGCGCACGCCTCGCTGCTGGTGCTCGGCCTCGCTAATGGCGACCTCGGCGCGATCGCGCGCGGCCTGTCCGATCGCCTGCACCAGGACCGGCGCGCGCACCTCTATCCGCGCTCGATCGAGCTGATCGGCCAGGCGGGCGAGTTGGGAGCGCTCGGCGCGACGATCTCGGGGGCGGGCCCCACGGTGCTGTTCTGGTGTCAGTGGGAGCAGACGGGCGCGGTGGTGGACGGGCTGCGCGGGGTTGCTCCGGAGTGCGACGTCCGGCGAGTCCGGTTCGTCGCCGCGGGGGCGGACGTGGAGGCGATCGAGTGACCGAGAAGCGAGTCGAGGCGGCCGGCGGGGTCGTGATGCGGCGGGGGCCGGACGAGACGGAGATCGCCGTCGTGCACCGACCGCG
>CAMLNW010000264.1 GCA_946481495.1 uncultured Actinomycetes bacterium | reverse complement strand
CTCGACCGCGGCGCCGCCGCGCTGCGACCATGGTGGGAGTGAGCGCTGAGCGCAACAGCTGGGTTCCCGCCACGCCCGGGGGAGCCGACGGGCCGACGATCGCCGAGTCGCTCGGCGGCCGACTCGGGATCGTCGAGTCGGGCCTGCCGGCGATCGCCTATGTGACCGCCTACACCGCGACCGGTCAGGACGCGACGCTGTCGGCGGTCATTGCGCTGGCGATCGGCGTCGCGCTCGCGCTCGCGCGGCTCGCCCGCCGCCAGACGGTCCGCTACGCGCTGTCCGGTCTCGCCGGCGTGGCGCTGGCCGCCTTCATCGTCTCGCGCACCGGTCGCGCCGAGGACTTCTTCCTGCCGGGTCTGCTGATGAATGCCGGCTATGCGCTCGCCTACCTGATCTCGATCGTGGTCGGTTGGCCCCTCCTGGGTGTCTTCGTCGGCGCGATCACCGGACAGGGGATGTCCTGGCGTGACGATCCGGAGCAGGTGCGCGCCTACTCGCGCGCGAGCTGGATCTGGGTCGCGATGTTCCTGCTGCGGCTCGCGGTCCAGCTGCCGCTCTACCTTGCCGGCTCGGTCGTCGCGCTCGGCGTGGCGCGGGTGGCGATGGGCGCGCCGCTGTTCGCGGTCGCCGCCTGGCTGTCCTGGCTGCTGCTGCGCCCGCCGCCGGAGCCGGAGCCCGAACCGGCCTGACCCGCTCGGCGGCCATCCGCCATGATGCGGCGCGTGACCGGCGCCTCAGCAACCGCGGCGAAGCCGCCCCATCAGCACAAGCGCCCCGACCGCCGGCTGCTTAACGCCGTGCTCGTGGTGGGCATCGTCGACGCGCTGCTATTGGTCGTGCTCCTGTACTTCGCGTTCGTCGATCGCAGCGACGCCGCGGTAAGCGTGCTCGGGCCGATCCACGGGATCGGCTACCTGCTGCTGCTCGGTCTGACCGGCCGCGGCGCGGTCGACGATCAGTGGGGCTGGTGGTTCCCGGCGCTCGTGCTCGTGACTGGCGGGCCGATCGGGTCGTTCATCGGCGAGATCGTCCTGCGCCCGCGGCTGCGCGACTAATCTCGAGCCTATGTGGCTCAACGCGGTTCGCTACGGGATACCGCTTGTGCTCGTCGTGGCGGGCATCGTCTTCGCACTGATCGATCACGACGGCACCGGGGCCGAGACCTGGGCGATGTTCACCGGGGCCGGGGTATCGGTGCTGCTGCTCAACGTGCTGTACCGAATGGGCGTCGAGGGTGACAGCGACCGCGATCGCGAGGAGCGTGCTCGCGAGTACTTCGACGAGCACGGTCACTGGCCGGACCAGAGCGCATAGCAACGCGATTTCCAGCTAAATCACACGATAGGGCTGGACATCTGGGCCAAGAAGGCTTATAAGTCCGGGGTATGGCGGAGGGGACGGTGCCAGACCAAGAGGCGATCGACGACATCAGGCGCGAGGCGCGCCTCGAGACGCTTGCGGCAATCCGCGATCTCGAGCAGTTCGTCCGGGCCGATGACGGCATGGGAGGAATCGACGCGATCCGGATCGGGGTCCTCTCGCAGCAGGTCACCGAGAAGGTGCGCATCTACCGGATGACCGTCAACGTCGGCGACGAACCCGCCCAGCGTGAGCGGTTGGCCGACGTTGAGAACGCCGCGCGCAACGGTCTCGGCCGTCGCCGCGAGAAGTTTTAGACACGTCCGTCCCTCTTCACTGAAACAATCGCCTGGCGCCGGCGGGGGCTGGCGCGTGCAAGCAATCAATTGGGAGGGTTCAGATGGAGAGGGTTAATCGTGCACGCCGTCGCGGCGTGCTTGTAGGACTCACGGCTGCGGCGCTCGTCGCGACCGCGTTGCCGGCGGGAGCGACCGCGGACGGGCCGGGTGTCGGTACGGCAACGGTCGTGACGCTCGGCGACTCGGCGATCTCCGGTGAGGCTGGGCGCTGGGCGGGTAACACCAACGGGTCGTCGGCGAACCACGACGCGCTCGGCTCGACCGCCTACCACGACGTTCCGGGTGCGGAGTCGATTCCGGGCTGTCACCGGTCGCAGAGCGCCCAGGCGCACATCGGCGGCGGCGTGACGAGCGCGAACTTCGCGTGCTCGGGCGCCCAGACGAGCACCACGGGCACCGGGTCGGGCCAGGACTTCAAGCCTGGGATCGACTTCTACACTGACGGGTCGGGCCGCAAGGGTCAGGCCCAGCTGTTGCAGGAGTACGCCGCGACGCACAACGTCAAGGCGGTCGTCGTGATGATCGGGGCTAACAACTACGGCTTCGCCGACGTCGTGCAGCGGTGCGTGCTCAACTGGGCGACGTCGCCGACATGGTGGAAGAACTACTGCTCGGACGACGCGGACATGGTGTCGAGGTTCACGCCGGCCGCGCAGGCGACGCAGACCACCAACGTCAAGAACGCGCTGCTGCGCGTCGCAACGGCGATGACCAACGCCGGCTACACGTCGGGCCAGTACAAGATCATCGGCCAGACCTACTGGTCGCCGCTTCCGCGCGGCAACCAGTTCCGCTACCCGGAGTCTGGGTATTCGCGCCAGACAACAGGCGGTTGTGGCACCTGGAACACCGACGCGAACTGGGCCAACGATGTGATTGTCCCGGCGCTCGGCAACACGATGCGCAATGCGCTCACGGCGAGCGGCCTCACCAACACCCTGGTGCTCGACATGGCCACGGCGCTCAACGGGCGGCGGCTGTGTGAGAACACCGTCGGCCTGCTCGAGGAGGAGGGGCTGGCCAACTGGACCAGTTCCGGCGCGGTCGACAACACCGAGTGGGTGGCGCAGATCCGGACGCTGACCACGGTCTTCGGGCCGTACCAGGTCCAGGAGAGCCTGCATGCCAGCTACTGGGGGCAGAAGGCGATGCGCAACTGCCTGCGGCTGGCCTACAACGGCGGCTCGCCGATCGGCGGCAGCTGTGTGCGGGCAAGCAATGGGCTGAACGCCCAGGGCGAGCCCAACATGGCGCTCGTGCCGTAAAGACGGATGGTCTCGGTCCCGCGCTGTCGTGGCGCGGGACCGGATCCGTCAGTTGCCCGTGCGGGCAAAGAGCTCGGACATCGTCACGCCGAGCTCTTCCGCGAGGACGGAGATCGTCGTGACCGACGGGTTGCGCTCGCCGCGCTCGATGCCGCCGATGTAGTTGCGGTGGACGCCCGTGCGCAGACCCAGTTCCTCCTGGGAGATGCGGCTGTCGCCACGGGCTTCGCGAATCACGTGGCCCAGGCCGACGAGAAGAGGTGACGGCTCGGCCATCGGGCGCCAAAGGTCGCAGCCCAGTCGTGTCTTATCTACAGCCTGAGCGTGTTATTCGCGATGTCAGGATGGTTTAGATGTGAGTAATCCGGTGTACGATGTAAGTGCTCACTTGGTGAGCCGCCCCTCGGCCCTCCCTCCAATAGGCCGGGGGGCTTTTTGCAGGCTTCAGCCTCTGTGCGAAACGGCCGATGAGAACTCGGATGAGGACCTCCGAGACACTCGGCGCGCAGCGAAACGCGATGATCCTCGCCGCCGGCCTGTTCGCCGGTGGCTCGCTGCTGACGCTCGTCGCGACTGTTGCTCC
>CAMLNW010000263.1 GCA_946481495.1 uncultured Actinomycetes bacterium | reverse complement strand
TACAACGATACCTGGGGCGGGTGGACGGATCTGATCGCCGCCCTGCTGGCAGGTTTTGCCGGAAACTTCGTCGTCAACTGGGTCGCGCTGCCGATATTCCAGTCGCGCCGGCTGCGTGCCGCGAACGCCGCTGCCCCCTCGGACGGCAGCGCCGAGCCGGCGACGTCCTGAGCGTTCAGCCGTTCTTGCGGACGTGCCAGGCGACCGTCGTCGTCGCTACCTCGACGTCGTCGCCGTCGCGCAGTGAGACGCCGATCGTGAACTCGACGCGGCCGTCGGCGTCAAGCCGCTCGAGCAGCGCGGCCTTCTCCTCGGAGAGCGTGCCGGTGGCGACGATCGGGCCCTTCGCGATCTTGCGGTAGTCGATGCTGGCCGACTTGGCGAGTGGGGTGATCTCACCCATCCGCTCGAGGAAGGCACCGACGAACGCGGCACCGGATGCCGCCTCGGCGACCGAGAACAGCGCCCCCGCGTGCTGGGACCCGACGTGGTTGAGCAGGTTGGGATCGTCGGGCAGGCGGACCGAGCCGCTGCCGTCGGCCACGGCGGTGACCTCGAGGCCGAGGTACTTGTTGAACGGGATGGCCTGCTCGAGGCCGGCACGTACCGCGTCGAAGTCGATCGCCATTGCGAGTCCTTTGCGTCCGTTGGTCGGGCTTGCTGGCCGGCCAGCCTATCGGCCGTCGCCTACAGTGCCGCCGTGGCCGCGAGCGTGATCTTCGACTGCGACGGCGTGCTGGTCGATAGCGAGCCGGCGGCGAACGCCGTCCTCGCCGGGGTCATCACCGACCTTGGCCTGCCGACGACCCCCGAGCAGGCGCGTGCCGACTACATGGGCCGCTCCTGGGCGTCGTGCATGGCGATCCTCGCCGGCAAGCTCGGCCACGCGCCTCCCGACGATCTGCGCGACCGCTACCGCGTCGGGGTGGAGGAGGCGTGGCGGCGTGATCTCCGGCCGGTTCCGGGGATCGTGGCGGCGCTCGACGCGATCGAGCTGCCCAACTGTGTCGCCTCCAGCGGCGAGCACGAGCGGATGCGGCTGACGCTCGGCTTGACCGGCTTGTTGCCGCGCTTCGAGGGCCGGATCTTCAGTGCCACCGAGGTCGAGAATGGCAAGCCCGCGCCGGACCTCTTCCTCCACGCGGCGACCCGGATGGGCTTCGACCCGGCCGCGACGGTCGTCGTCGAGGACACTGTTCCCGGCGTCCAGGCCGGCCGTGCCGCCGGCATGCGCGTGCTCGCCTTCGCCCGTCTCGTCAGCGCCGACGACCTAGCCGCGGCCGGTGGCGAGGTCTTCGACGACATGCGCGCCCTGCCGGGCCTGCTCGCCAACCAGCCGACCGGCGAAGTGGAAGGTTGAGCACACCTAGGTGTGCCCAACCTTCCGAACGGCATCAATCGACCACGACTGGGAACCGCTCGGCCGCCGCGGCGGCGCGCTGGCGCTCGGTCCACGGGTCCTGGACGCCGGCCAGCAGCAGCGCCGACAGGGCCATGCCGGCGAACAGGACGAAGCCGAGCGTGCCGAAGCCCCAGAGTGCTAGCACGAGCCCGCCGCCGGCCGCGCCGACCATGTAGCCGAGTTGGGCTGCGCTGGTGCGCGCGCCCATCATCGCGCCGGGCCGTTCCGGCAGTTGCTCGAGGCCGAGCGCGCTCGACCCGGCGAGGCGGATGCCGGCGAAGACCGCCATCGCGCAGAACATCAGGAAGGTTCCGAGCACCGATGGCGCCCAGTTGAGCATCGGGACGAGCACTGCGCCCATCCCGAACGCGCAGATGACGAGCAGCGGCTTGCGCGTGAAGCGCGTCGTGATGCGTGCTGTGTTCAGTGATGTCAGTAGGAAGATCAGTGAACCGCCGGCGAGCAGGAAACCGATCGTCCCGACGCTCGTGTCGTAGTTGCGGATGTAGAAGACGGCCGCGTAGGTCAACTCGGCCGACCAGGCCGAGTAGGCGACCAGCTCGGAGATCGTCCAGCGACGTGCCGAGGGATCGGCGAAGACGGCACGCAGGCCCTTGCTGATCGGCTCTGGACCTGGTCGCGCGTCGCCGTCCTGCCGGATCGCGGCTGTCGGCATCGGCACCCCCGTGGAGCGCAGCAGCAGCCCGGCCACGAGCGCCGCCAGGCAGACGCTCGCCGGCACGACATATGACAGCCGCCACGAGCCGACGTGGGCGAGCGTGCCGACGATCGGGTTTCCGACGATCCAGGCCAGCGACTGCGCGCCGACGACGTAGCCCATCGCCCAGGCCATCTCGCGACCACTGAAATAGGAGGCGACGCCCGCGAATCCGGCCGACAGCAGGCAGCCGACCCCGAGGCCGGTTACGACGTGGGCGGCGTAGAAGATGGCCAGCGTTGGGGCGAGAGCCGTAGCGGCGGCACCGGCCAACCCCAAGGCCGCGCCGCGCACGATCAGCGGCCGCACGCCTATGCGGTCGATCAACGGGCCAAAGGCGAGCGAGCCCGCGAACGCCGTCCCGGCGAGCACCGAGCGCGCGAGCCCGACCGCGCTGACCGACGCGTCGAGCGAATGGCCGATCTCGACCAGCAGCGGCGCCAGCACGACGATCGACGCCTGGGTCGCCGTCGTGGCGAGCACGAGCGGCAGCAGGCGACGGAAACGGCCTTCTGTCGGAGCGCCTCCGGGCACGGCCGTCAAGGATCGCAGGCGGGTGAAGGCCGCCTGCCGTGACTGAGGGCTAGCCCTCGGCGGGCGGTGAGGTGATCGTGGCGATCGGGTCGCCGGCGGAGATCGGCTTGCCCTCTTCGATCGAGAGCGTCGCGATCGTGCCCGCCTTGTGGGCGGTGATCTCATTCTCCATCTTCATCGCCTCGATGATGCAGAGGAGCTGGCCCTCCTCGACGACGTCGCCCTGCTTGACGACGACCTTCCACATGTTGCCCTGCAGCGGCGACTCGATCTGGTCGGGGCCACCGCTGGCGGACTTCTTGCGCTCGGAGCGCTTCGGCGCCTGGCGCGCCGGGCCGGCGCCGTTGGCGGAGCCGCCGCCACCGCCGAACGCGCTGCCGATCACCTTGACGTCGAACTTGCGGCCCGAGACCTCGACGGCGTAGTCGCGCTCGACCTTCTCGTCCTCGTCGCCGTCGACGGGCGCCACCGGCTGCTCGGGCGCGGTCGCCTTGAGCCACTTCTTGTCCTCCATGAGGTTGCGGCAGGTCTCGCCCGCCGCCCACTCGTCGGTCTTCAGCAGCGCCTCGTGGAACGGGATCAGCGTCTTGATGCCCTCGAGCTCGTACTCCGACAGCGCGCGCAGCATGCGCCGCGTCGCGGACTCGCGATCGACGTCCCAGACGATCAGCTTGGCGATCATCGGGTCGTAGAGCGGGAGCACGGCGTAGCCGGACTCAGCGCCGGAGTCGACGCGCACGAATGGGCCGGACGGCTCGACGTAGTTGCCGATCTGGCCGGGCGCGGGGGCGAAGTTCTTCGAGGCGTCCTCGGCGTTGATCCGGCACTCGATCGCGTGGCCGCGGATCTCGAGGTCCTCCTGCTTGAAAGACAGCTCGGCGCCGCCGGCGACGAGGATCTGCTCGCGGACGATGTCGACGCCGGTGAC
>CAMLNW010000262.1 GCA_946481495.1 uncultured Actinomycetes bacterium | reverse complement strand
GGTTGTCACCGACCCGCGACTCATAGCGCGCCGGCGATCCAGCCGGCTCGATCCGCCGCACGAGGCGCGCCGCAGTCAGCGCGCGCAGCACGTCGTAGACGGCCTGCGTCGAGACCTCGCCGAGGTCCTCGCGCACAGCGCCGAGGATCGTGTCCGTGTCGGCGTGCGGATGCTCGTGCACCGCGGTCAGCACCCCCACCCGGGGCCGCGTCACGCGCAGACCGGCGCCGCGCAGCAGGTGCTCTGCCTCCAACCCGGTCGGAACTTGCTGTCGGCCCGTTTCTTGAATAATTCAAGATTACTCGGCGGTTTGACTCAGCGGCCTATCAGGCTCCTCGTCTACCAAGCGTCCGAGATCGACGACGATCGCCATTGCGTCAATGCGATGTCCGCTGTCAAGCACTGCCGCCAGGCCGAGCCAGCGCCGCAAATTCGACTTCTCCATCCTCATCGAGCCGTGGTCGGCCAGGCGCTCAGACGCAATGCCACGCATGTCCGGAGGCACCGAATGGAGCGTGATGCCAAAGTCCTCGCCGAAGATCAGCGTGGCGTCATGCGGCTGCCGATCGGCTCTGGTCTGCCGCAGCAGCGAGCGCAGCCCAGCGGCCACACGCTCCCGCTCCGGCGTGGCCATCTCGAGAATCATCAGCTGCGCCTCGACACGACCGAGCGCCCCAGTGGCCTCGATATCGTCCAGTAGCTGGCGAGTGGCACGGTTCAGCCGCTGGCGAGGCCGCTTGGCCGGCTTGCTCAAGCCCTGCTCGCCGTACCACCACGCGTCGAGGCCGTCCGTGTGGTTGTGAAGCTCGAGGTGACTTCCCTCAACCGCGCCGTCCTCCCAAAAGAGCCCGTCCTGGAGGTACCGCATGAAGAAGTCCATCTCATCCATCGCCCAGACGCGCTGCCGATTTGCCCTCTGGCGGCGGAGGACATAGTGAACAAGCTGGACGGGACGATCGACGAGCCGGCAAATCAACTCCAGCTCATGGATGCCTACCACCCAGGGTGCCTGTTCCTCGGCGGGCAACAGGCCAGCCTCCTGAAGCCGCCAAGCAGCGGGGGCCACCGCAGAGAGATTCTCGAGCGTAACGGCAACTCGAAGGACCCTGACAACGCCTTTTACATCAAGATTCAGCGGCTTCCCAGCATGGTCGGTCACCTGCGTTGCCTCGCCGTCGACGAGCGCCCGCTCAGCCCGGCCGAGCTGCTCAGCGGCGGCCTCAACCAGGTCGCGCAATCCACGCTCGAGGCGATCGGGCGCGGTTCTGCGAGCACTAGGAGCCAGTGCGCCAGCCTTGGTCTCGACCAGGACAACAAGACTGTCGATGCGCAGGATCCCGTCCGCCTCGCCCTGGTGCTGTTCGCCGTTCTCGCCAAGCCAGCTGTACTTGACCGAGCCGTGAGCCCAGTCTGCGCCTAGCTTGTCGGAAAGTGCCAATAGGGCACGCTCCTCGATCAGTCGGCCGCGATGGGAGTCGAAGCGCTGCCAAACCTTGGGATCGCCCTTCAGGATCGAGGTCAGCTTGTCGCGCAACCCATAGAAGATGCTGTCGAGCGCACACGGCAAGTAGCGACCATCGCCGTCGTGGAGGATCGGGTTGGCCCGCATTACCTCCATCTCTCCACCGAGTGCCCGCTCTGGATCCTCTTGCCAACGACCGGCGTCCTCCCGCTTACCAAACTCGACCGAGAAGAGATCAAGGAAAGTCTGTGCAGCCGAGACGTCGACGCCGGAATGGCTAGCGAGATCCTCGGCAGTGAAGGCCGCAACGCGACCGAAGCCGTGCCACGCCCAACTGGCGGTCATTGCCACGATCCACTTGTCGCTGTCCCGTGGAGACTGGGCGACGAGCTGCTCCACGAGCCGCTCCCCATACTCGTTCTTCACCGGCTTCCCAGCTCGGCGAGCTGCCACCGCGCGGCGAAGTTTCTCGGCTTCCATCCGCGCCCGGGCGGCGCGCTCCGCGGCGCGTTCCATTGGCAGCTCACCGCTCGCGTAGGCGAGGGCAAGCGCCTGTGCGATGGTCAGACTAGCCATCGCAGAAAGCTCGTCGTCGAAGGGTTCGAAAAGCTCCTTCAGCGTTTGGGTCTCCTGCTCTACGTAGGTGAAAGAGCGGACCGCTAGGCGGTGCATGTAGAGCCGAGCACGCAGATCAGTCCACGGGTCGAGCTCGTCGCTGTCCCCAATCTGGCGCTGGGTGAACAAGATCGGCAGCTCGACGACCATCCGCGCTACCAGCCCGCCGACCTCCTTCGGATTCACGCCCTGCCGCAGCTCAACGTTGGTGGGGGCGCGTAGCGGGCCGGGACTTGGACGGTCGAGGAGGACATGCGCGACAAACTCGGCGGTTGCCGGCAGGCTGTCCTCGGCAATCGGCTTCAGCGTTCCCGGACGGATATGGCCGTAGGTTCCCCATACGTTGAACACCACGTCGAAGGCATGGTGGGGCGCCATGAGATCGGCGAGGTCTTGCCGATGCTTCAGTAGCTGCTGCGGCAGGTCGGTGGCCGCCTCGCGCTGGGCCTTGCGGAAGGCCTCGTAGTCGGGATGATCGGGATCGGCCTGGATCCCAACGTAGTTGCCCTGCTGAATGACCTTGATCGGCCCGAGATCGAGCGCACGGACGGGCGGGCCCTGCGGCTGCCGGCCTTTCTTGCGCTTCTTCGCCTTGCGCTTTCTTCCCCTGCTCTTCCCCACCGACAGTCACGATAGGCAGGTCGCTTGCGTGGTGCGGGCAGGTGGAACCACTGGCCTGCCACGATCTCGCCGTGCCGAAGATCGCCGACAGCGAGCGCCGTGCGCGCCTGGCGCGTCGCCACTCGCTCGCTCCCCAGCGCCGTGCCGGCGACGTGGTCGAAGCGGCGCGGGGCCTGGTCTGCTTCCACGCCACCGACCCCGCGACTGTCTACCTCTCCGCGTGGGCGCGCGTCGACGGAATGACGGTGGCCGATCTCGACGCCGCGCTCTACACCGACCGCAGCCTCGTCAAGCACATGGCGATGCGGCGGACGCTGTTCGTGTTCCCGCGCGACGTGCTGCCGTTCGCGCAGAGCGGCGCGAGTCTGCGGGTGGCGGCGGCTGAGCGGGCACGGCTGATCCGCGACGTCGAGGCGGCCGGGCTTTACCGCGACGGGGCGCGCTGGCTAGGTCGCGCTTCCAAGCAGGTGCTGGCCGCGCTCGGCGACGCGCGCGAGGCGAGCTTCGCGGAGCTGCGCGACGAGCTGCGGTCGATGCAGGGCAGGATCGAGGTCGGCAAGGGGAAGTCGTGGGGCGGGATGATGCCGGTCGGACCGCGGGTGCTGACGATCCTGTCGGCCGAGGGCCGGATCGTGCGCGGGCCGAACGACGGACGCTGGACGGCATCGCGGCCGCGCTGGGCGACAACAGAGCGCTGGCTGGGCGGACCGCTCGACGTGCCGCCGGAGCCTGAGGGCATCGCCGGGCTGGTCGAGCGCTGGCTGCGCGCGTTCGGCCCAGGGACCGAGGCCGACGTCAAGTGGTGGCTGGGCTCGACGCTGACCGCGGTCCGGCGCGCGCTTGCCGAGCTGGACGCGGTTGCCGTCGAGCTCGACAGCGGCTCCAC
>CAMLNW010000261.1 GCA_946481495.1 uncultured Actinomycetes bacterium | reverse complement strand
CACAAGGGTGGTCCAAAGACCGGCCTCTTCCTTCAGCTGATTCACGACGGCGACGAGGACATCCAGGTGCCCGACGCCGGCTTCAGCTTCAACGAGCTCAAGAACGGCGCGGCGACCGGCGACGTACTGACGCTGCGCGACCACGGACTGCCGGCCGAGCGCGTCCGCTTGCGCGGCGATCATGTGGCCGCGTTGCGAGAGCTGACGAAGAAGATCGAGGAGATGCTTTGACGAACCCGCTCGCCGAGGGGCTCGAGCGGGTGCCGATCCGCCCGACGACGCTGACGATCTTCGGCGCGACCGGCGATCTGTCGCGGCGCAAGCTGCTGCCGGCGCTCTACAACCTCGCCCACGAGGGGGCGCTGCCCGAGCGGTTCAACCTGATCGGCTCGTCGCGCAGCGACATGCCGCATGGCGACTTCCGTGAGATGGCGCGCAACGCGATCCGCGAGTTCTCGCGCCGCGAGGTGGACGAGAAGGTCCTCGCGGCGCTGATCGATCACGCCCGCTTCGTGCCGGGGAGCTTCGACGATCCGACCGTCTACGACGAGATCGTCAAGGTCGAGGACGAGCTCGACGCCGAAGCGGGGATCTCGTTCAACCGCGTCTTCTACCTCTCGACGGCGCCTATGTTCTTCCCGGTGATCGTCAAGAAGCTCGGCGAGCACGGGCTGAACGAGAAGGACGGCGCCGAGGTCCGAGTCGTGATCGAGAAGCCGATCGGCACCAACCTCGCCGAGGCGAAGCAGCTCAACCGCGACGTGCTCGACGTGCTCGACGAGAGCCAGGTCTTCCGGATCGACCACTACCTGGGCAAGGAGACCGTCCAGAACATGCTGGCGTTCCGCTTCGCGAACGGGCTCTTCGAGCCGATCTGGAACCGCAACTACGTAGACCACGTCCAGATCACCGCCGCCGAGGACCTCGGCATCGGCGGCCGCGCCGGCTACTACGACAGCGCCGGTGCGCTGCGCGACCTCGTCCAAAATCACATGCTGCAGCTGCTGACGCTGCTCTGCATGGAGCCGCCGACGTCTTTCTCGGCCGACGACGTGCGCGACGAGAAGGTCAAGGTGCTGCACGCGATCCATGCGCCCGACCCGGCGAAGGTCGACGAGATGGCGGTGCGCGCCCAGTACAGCGCGGGGGTCGTCGGCGGCGAGCACGTGCCTGGCTACCTCGAGGAGGAGGGCGTGCCGCCCGACTCGACGACGCCGACCTACGTCGCGCTGCGGCTCGAGGTCGACAATTGGCGCTGGGCTGGCGTTCCGATCTACCTGCGCACCGGCAAGCGGCTGCCGCGCAAGGTGACCGAGATCGCCGTCACGCTGAAGCCGGTGCCGCACCTCGCCTTCGACCAGGAGGGCTCGGTCGGCGTCCAGCCGAACCAGATCGTGCTCGGTGTGCAGCCGAACGAGGGTGTGACGATCTCGCTCGGGGCGAAGATCCCAGGCAGCCGGATGCGGATCCGGCCCGTCAACATGGAGTTCCTCTACGGCACCTCGTTCATGTCCGAGTCGCCCGAGGCCTACGAGCGGCTGATCACCGACGCGATGCGCGGCGACGCGACGCTGTTCACGCGCAACGACGAGGTCGAGGCGCAGTGGACGATCTGCGACCCGGTCCTCGCCGGCTGGGACGCCCAGGACGGCGCGGTGCCACAGTACGAGGCCGGGACCGCCGGTCCGGAAGAGGCAGACCGGCTACTGCGGCCCGGGGAGCGTTGGAGAGCGCTGTGACGGAGAGCGAGACGGTCTGGTCCGCGCAGGACACGACGCCGTCCGCGATCGGGGAGGCGCTGCGCGACCTGCTCAAGCAGCGCTACGAGGCCGGTGAGGCCTGCGCTCCGGCGCGCGTGCTCAACCTCGTCGTGATCGCCGACCGCGAGTGGCGCGGCGAGATCCAGAACCGGCTCGACAAGGTCGGCCGCTACCACGCCTCGCGCACGATCCTCTGCGCGGTCGAGCAGGGGCGGACCGAGATCGACGCGGTCGCTTCGGTGAGCGTCGACGCCGACGACGTCGCTGCGGGGCACCTGGCTGTCGCGCGCGAGGAGGTCGTCGTCGACGTCGGTCCCAGCCACCTCGAGCACCTCGACCGGATCGTCGACTCGCTGCTCGTCTCCGACCTGATGACGCTCGTCTGGTCGCCGCACGGTCACGACGATGCCGTCGACTCGCTGATGCGGCTGGCGCAAGTCGTCTTGATCGACTCGGTCTCCGAGCTCGACGCGCGTGAGGCGATCGCGCACGCCGTCGCGCTCGAGCAGCGCGCCTACGTCGTCGACCTCGCCTGGTTGCGCTCGACGCCGTGGCGCGAGCGGATCGCCGCGACGTTCGACCCGCCGCAGTGGCGGCCCGAGCTCGACCGCGTCAGAGCCGTCACGGTCCGCCACCAGCCCGACTCGGCGGTCGCGGGCGTGCTGCTGCTCGGCTGGCTCGCGCGGCGTCTCGGCTGGACGCCGGGCACGATCGGCGATCCCGACGGGGACGGTCGCCGCACCGGCTCCGCGGAGGCGCCGGACGGACCGGTCGCGCTCGCGCTCGACCCCGACGACACGATGCCGATTCCAGGCCTCGCCGGTCTGACGATCGAGACCCGCTCCGGCCTCGCGATCTCGCTCGACCGCGGCCCCGGCGGCCTCTCCGCCTGGCGCCGGACGCCCGACGGCCACGAGTCGCGCTGGACGGTCACGGGCGCATCCCGCGGTGAGGCCGGCATCCTCGGCGAGGGGATCCGCCAAGCGCTGCTGCGCGACAAGGGCTACGGCCAGGCGCTGTCGGCCGCGGAGGCGATGATCGCCGGATGAGCCGCGCGATCGAGATCGTCGCCGATCCTGCCGCGGCCGCCGCCGAGCGGATCGCGGCGGTGGTGCGGCGTGGGGGGCAGATCGCACTCGCCGGCGGGTCGACGCCGCGCCGCTCATACGAGCTGCTCGCGGCGATGGACCTCGACTGGAGCGGCTGTGAGCTGTGGCTCGGCGACGACCGCTGCGTCGGCCCGGACCACGAGCACTCGAACTACAAGATGGTCAACGAGGAGTTGGTTGATCGGCTGCCGGAGGGACGGCGGCCGCGGGCCTGGCACCGGATCGAAGGCGAGCTGGGGCCGGTGAAGGCTGCGGCCGCGTTCGAGCGTGACCTGCACGCATCCTTCGGCGAGTCCGTCGAGCTGCCCGTCTTCGACCTAATCCTGCTCGGCATCGGCCCCGACGCCCACACTGCGTCGCTCTTCCCCAACGACGACGCGCTCGCCGAGCGCAAGCGCTGGGCCGTCGGCGTCGAGACTCCAGGGATGGCCCCGCTCGTCCCGCGCGTCACCCTCACCCTGCCCGTCCTCGACGCCGCCCGCGAGGTCGTCTTCCTGATCTCCGGAGCCGACAAGGCCGACGCTGTCGCTCGCGCCTTCGGCGACGCCCCCGGCCTCGACGCCCCCTCCAGCCTCGTCCATCCGGATCCAGGCACCCTCACCGTTCTGCTCGACGAGCCCGCCGCCGCTCGCCTGCCCGCTTCCGCTTAGGGATCGACCGCCCGGCCGTTGCTCCTATGTCAAGTGGGTTGTTGGTTGGGGTTGGGTGGTGAGGGTGT
>CAMLNW010000260.1 GCA_946481495.1 uncultured Actinomycetes bacterium | reverse complement strand
TCTCCTCGACGGGAGTCGTCGGACTGACCGCGGGCGGCGGCTCGGGCTGGCTCGAGCGCAAGCACGGGCTGGCCTGCGACAGCCTCGTCGCGGTCGAGCTGGTGACCGCCGACGGACGGCTGGTGTGCGCATCCGCCGACGAGAATCCGGAGCTGCTGTGGGCGCACCGCGGCGGTGGCGGGAACTTCGGCGTCGTGACCGCGCTCGAGCTGGCGTTGCACCCGGTCGGGCCAGAGGTGCTCGCCGGTCTGTTGCTCCACCCCACCGACCGCGGCCGCGAGCTGCTGGCGCTCTACCGCGACACGATGCTGGACGCGCCCGACGGGCTGAGCCTCGCGGCGATCTACCTGACCGGCCCCGACGAGGACGGGATCCCGGCCGAGCTACGCGGACGGCCGGCGGTCGCGATCGCCGGGATGTACACCGGGCCGGTCGAAGAGGGCGAGGTGGCGCTGCGCGAGATCCGCTCCTTCGGCCCGCCTGCCGCCGACTTCTTCGAGCCGACCGCCTACGCCGACTTCCAGTGCTCGCTCGACGACCCGCCCGGCTACCGCAACTACTGGACCGTCGAGCACCTGGACGACCTGCCGCCCGAGGCGATCGACGCGATCCACGAGCGGTCGCTGCGGATGCCAGCGGGACCAGCGCAGCTGTTCATCGCCGCCTGGGGCGGTGCGGTCGAGCACGGCGCCGCCGGCTCGGCGATCGCCGGCCGCGACGCCCAGTTCGTCGTCCACCCGCTCTTCCTCTGGGAGGAAGCGGCCGACGACGCGACGATGATCGAGCTCGGCCGCGGCTACCGCGACGTGCTCGCACCGTGGGCGACCGGCGCCGCCTACTCGAACTTCCTCGGCGAGGAGGATGGCGAGCGAGGGCGAGCCGCATTCGCGCCCGGCGCCTACGAGCGGCTGGCGACGATCAAGGCCGAGTGGGATCCGGGCGACGTGTTCCAGGCTACGGCTCACGTGCCACCGGCTGCCAGCTAGAGAATGCGGTTGGCGCGCAGGCGGCGGATCGTCTTCTGGGCGGCAATCGAGGCGCCAGCGTTGTTGAGATGGACGCCGTCGCCCTGGCGGACGTGGACGCTGCGGCCACCCCAGATCAGCGTGTCGCGGTAGACGAAGCCGGGTGTGAAGATGCGGTCGATCGGGACGACGTGGACGCCGCGGGTCTGTCGCGCGGCACGGCGGATCGCGGCGTTGACGGGGCCGAAGACGGTGCGGAAGCTGCCGCCGCGCGGAGCGGGCAGCGTCAGCCAGTAGACGCGACCCCGACTGCCACGGCGGTAGGAGCGCATCATCTGGGCGGCACGGCGTGCGTACTCCTTGGTCCACGCGCTGTCGCAGCAGGGAGCGGTCGCGCCCGAGGGCGTCGGCATCGGGAAGCCGTCGTTGGCGCCGATGAAGACGATCGTCACGTCGGGTCGGATGCGCCGCGCCTGCGAGCGCGCGTTCGCGACCCAGTCAAGCATCGACGGCTTCGACAGCCCCGTGCTGATGTGCGCCTCACTGCGCACCGCCGCAGTCCCCCCGAGACCCTCGGCCATGTAGTGGTCGAAGATCTGGGCCATCGAGTCGCCGGTAACGAGAACGTTGAGCTTTCCGCGCGGCGCGACCCGGGTCGCCTCCCGGATGCGCTGCCGGTGGTTGCGGATCTCGAACAGCCAGCGGCCCGGCGCCTCAACGCGGACGCGTTGCTCGACCCGCCGGACGCCGTCGCGCAGCACCAGCTTGCGGCAGGTCCAGCCGAGCGCGGGCGGCGCGACGCAGAGCTGCGCCGCATAGCGGCCGTCGCGATTTCGCGAAGCGCGCCGGACGACGAGGTCGATGCGACGGCCGGCGGCGCTGTGGCGCGGCGCGGCGAACCACAGCTGCTGGTGCACCGGTGGCGAGTCTGCTTCAGGCGCAGCCGCCATTCGCATCGGCGGCGGCTGAGCTGAGACGGACCAACCCACGACCGCCGCGAGTCCATATGCGGTCAGCGACAGCCGAGCGATGGTCAATTAGCGCCTAGCGGTCGCTCGTCTAGTCGCTCATCAAGCAACAGCTGCGCGGCTCGGACAGTCGGTTCCAACATGACCTGCAAAGAGTTAAGAACTCCTGACCGAGCAGGGCTGTCCCCAGCTTCAGCTGCCTCGCTTATCTGACGAGCTACCGCCTCCAGCCCCTCGATGATACGCCGATCGCCATCCTCAATAGATTTTGCTTCAGGGGTCACAATGCACTCCTTATTAGTCATACAAGTAGATACCTAGTCAGTTCCGCCCTCTCACCAAGGGCAGTGACTAGCTCCTCCATGGAGTCGCCAAATTCCGTTGCGCGCCCGGTCGCCTCCGAATAATTCTCGTCCTCGGCTATCCAAACGTGCAGCTCTTCCTTGGCCTTGCCACTCTCCTCAAGCCACCACGCGTACTGGTCGAAAGACCGGTGAAGCACAACCACAGCCGATTGAACTTCAGCTTCAACAAGGACACACGGTCCTCCGGTGTGAGACTTGCGTCTGCCTCGATATCGGCAGAGAAGTAGACGTCGAAGGAATCAGCCACGCCTTGGTCGGGCTCCCGCCGGCGGTAGGTAGCCACGCTCGGAGCCTAAAGGCCAGTCAAGACATGCGCTTCGCGCCGCGCTCTTAATTCGGTTCGCTTTCACGAACATATGTTCGCACGCCGGCCGGCGGAACCCTGAGAGCCCGACGACGAGGCGGCCGGCCTAGACCTGCATGCGCATCGCGCCACTGGCCACGTCGGCCTCGAGGTCGAGCAGGAGGCGCTTGCGCTCAAGGCCGCCGCCGAAGCCGGTGAGGGAGCCGTCGGCGCCGATAACGCGGTGGCAGGGGACAATGACGGCGATCGGGTTCTGGCCGTTGGCGGCGCCAACGGCGCGGGCGGCGTCGGGCTGGCCGATGCGGCGCGCCTGCTCGCCGTAGCTGACGGTCTCGCCATAGGGGATCTCGCGCAGCGCGTGCCAGGCCTCGCGCTGGAACGGCGGGCCGTCCAGGACGAGCGGCACGTCGAACTCGCGGCGCTCGCCGGCGAAGTACTCGGCGAGCTGCGCCGCGACGGCGGCGAACGGCTCGTCGGAGCGCTCCCAGTCGGGCTGGATCTTCTTCCGGCGCCCCGCCTGCATGTAGAGGCCGTGCAGGGCGTGGCCGTCGCCGACGAGCAGCAGCTCTCCGATCGGGCTGTCGACGGTGGTGTAGAGGTGCGCCGCCATGCCTCTACAACGTCGCAGATAGCGCGGCTGTGAGATCGCGCTCCGGCGTGCTCAGCCGGCGGCGCTCACCGGCGCCGGCTCGGGCTCGCCCTCGCGAATCCCGAAGCGGGCGTGGAAGCGGCGCAGCGGGCCAGGCGCCCACCAGTTCCACTCGCCGAACAGGCGCATCAGCGCGGGGACGAGCAGCGCGCGGACGATCGTCGCGTCGAGCATCACGCCGAGCGCCACGCCGAGCGCGATCTGCTTCATGAAGAAGACCGAGCTGACGCCGAAGGCGAGGAAGACGACGGCGATCATCACGGCGGCGGCGGTGATCACGCGGCCGGTGCGGCCGATGCCGAGCGCGACCGCCTCCTCGTTCGAGTGGCCGGCGTCGTAGAGCTCCTTGATCCGCGCCATCACCAACACGGCGTAGTCGG
>CAMLNW010000259.1 GCA_946481495.1 uncultured Actinomycetes bacterium | reverse complement strand
GACGCACGGCGAGGGGCCGCTGCTGATCCTCGCCGGCGCCGGGTCGGGCAAGACGCGGGCGCTGACACGGCGGATCGCCTATCTGGTCGGTACGAAGCAGGCGCGGGCGAGCGAGATCCTGGCGATCACGTTCACCAACAAGGCGGCGGCGGAGATGCGCGAGCGGGTGCAGCAGCTCGTCGGCAACCAGGCGCGCGCGATGTGGGTGATGACCTTCCACTCCGCCTGCGCGCGCATCCTGCGCGCCGACGCCGACAAGCTCGGCTACACGCGCAGCTTCACGATCTACGACGAGTCCGACTCGGTCCGGCTCGTCAAGCAGTGCATCGAGGAGGTCGGCGCCGACCCGAAGCGCTACGCGCCGCGGGCGATTAAGCGCCAGATCTCCGACGCCAAGAGCCAGTTGCTCGACGCGGCCGCCTACAAGCTGAAGCTCGATGGCTACTTCGAGCAGACCGTCGCCGAGGTCTACGGGCTCTACGAGCAGCGGCTCCACGATATGAACGCGATGGACTTCGACGACCTGCTGCTGCAGTCGGTCCAGCTCTTCAAGACGTTCCCCGACGTGCTCGAGCGCTACCGCCGCTCCTTCCGCCACGTCCTCGTCGACGAGTACCAGGACACCAACCACGCCCAGTACAGCTGGCTGCGCCTGCTCGCCGACGAGCACCGCAACCTGGCGGTTGTTGGCGATGACGACCAATCTGTCTATGCGTTCAGACATGCCGATATCCGCAACATCCTCGACTTCGAACATGACTTTCCCGACGCGGAGGTGATCAAGCTCGAGCAGAACTACCGCTCGACGCAGACCATTCTCGATGCCGCCAACGCGGTGATCGCCAACAACCGCCAGCGGATGGGCAAGAACCTCTGGACCGACCAGGAAGGCGGCGATCCGGTCCGCGTCCGTGAGCTGGAGGACGAGCACGCCGAGGCGCGCTATGTCGCCGGTGAGATCGAGCGTCACGTCGAGGGCGGCGGCTCGCGCAACGACGTCGCAGTCTTCTATCGGACCAACGCGCAGTCACGCGTGCTCGAGGACACGCTCGTCCGCTACGGCGTCAGCTACCAGGTGATCGGCGGCACGAAGTTCTACGACCGCGCCGAGGTCAAGGACGCGCTCGCCTACCTGACCTTGCTGACCAACCCACACGACGTCGTCTCGTTCGGGCGGATTGTCAACTCACCGCGGCGCGGCATCGGCCAGACGTCGCAGGCGCGGATCGTCGCGCACGCGAACACGATCGGTGAGCCGATCTTTGATGTCGCGAGCACGCCCGAGGACGTCCCCGGCCTCGGCGCCGCGGCGGTCAAGGCGGTCAGTCGCTTCATGGAGACGATGGAGAAGCTGCGCGACCGCGTCGACGGCGCGCGCGTCGGCGACCTCGTCCACGACGTGCTGCACGAGGTCGGCTACTTCGACGCGCTCGAGAAGGACCGCTCGTTCGAGTCGCAAGGGCGGATCGAGAACCTCGAGGAGCTGGTCGGCGTGGCGCGCGAGTACGACGCGGCGCGCGGTGGCGCGCTCGGCGGGGTCGAGGACGACGGCGGCGGCCAGGAGCCGTCGGTCGAGGAGTTCCTGCAGCAGATCGCGCTCTTCTCGCAGCAGGACGACCTCTCCGACGACGAGGGCGTGGTCACCCTGATGACGTTGCACAACGCGAAGGGACTCGAGTACGACGTGGTCTTCATGATCGGCTGCGAGGACGGGGTGTTCCCGCACTCGCGCTCGATCGAGGCCGGCGACGTCGAGGAGGAGCGGCGGCTTTGTTACGTGGGGATGACGCGGGCGCGCAAGGAGCTGACGCTGACGCATGCGCGGACGCGGGCGCTGTATGGGGGGCGGGAGTGGAATGTGCCTAGTCGGTTCCTTGCGGAGATCCCTGTGGAGTTGACCGATGCTGAGGAGCATGGGGCGGCGGCGCGGGCGACGAGTTGGACTGGGGGCGCGATCGCGGGTGGTACGCAGGGATTTGGGGGTCCCGACTCTGCTTGGGAATCGCGCCGCCGGGACCCCCAAATCCCTGCTGATTCAGCGGCGGTGGTGGGCGCACACTTCAACGTGGGCGAGGATGTGGTGCATGCGAAGTGGGGGGATGGAGTCGTTACTGCTGTGGAGGCGGGTGGGATTGTGATGGTGCGGTTTAGGGGGGTTGGCGAGAAGAAGCTGATGGCGGACTATGCGCCGTTGAAACGGAAAGGGGATTGATGGCGGCTGAGGTGATCGACGGGAAGGCGGTTGCGGCTTCGGTCCGTGAGCGGGTGGCGCGTGAGGTGGATGAGCTGCGCGCGGCCGGTGTGACGCCGGGGCTGGCGACGATCCTCGTGGGTGACGATCCGGCCTCCGCCGTCTACGTGCGGATGAAGCGCGAGGACTGTGCCGAGGTCGGCATCGAGTCCTTCCACCATGCGCCGGCTGGGGATGTCTCGCAGGAGGAGCTGGCCGAGCTGATCTCGGGTCTGAACGCCGACGAGCGCGTTCACGGCATCCTGCTGCAGCTTCCGTTGCCGGATCACCTCGACCAGGACGCGCTGATCCCGTTGATCGACCGTGCCAAGGACGTCGACGGCCTTACGACGGCGAATGCCGGGCTGCTGGCGCATGGTCGCGAGGAGGCGTTGGTTGCCTGCACGCCGGCCGGGGTGATGGAACTGCTCGCGCACGCCGGCGTTGAGCTCGAGGGCGCGCGGGTCGCGGTGATCGGCCGTTCGATCCTCGTCGGCAAGCCGGTCGCGGCGCTGCTGCTGGCGGCCAACGCGACGGTGACTCACTGCCACTCGCGGACGCGCGATCTCGCGGCGGTCTGCCGCGAGTCGGACGTGATCGTCGCGGCGGTCGGACGGCCGAACACGGTCACCGCCGACATGGTTCGCGAGGGTGCGGTCGTGATCGACGTCGGGACCAACCGCGTCGACGGCAAGCTGGTCGGCGACGTCGACTACGAGGCCGTCAAGGAGAAGGCCGCGGCGATCACGCCGGTCCCGGGCGGCGTCGGTCCGATGACGCGCGCGATGCTGCTCGTCAACACGGTCCGCACGGCGCGTGCCCAGACCTCCGCGGTGCCGGCGCCCGCCGGCCGTCACTAGGCTCTCGCCGCGATGAACCTCCAGCGGCTCAGGATCGGCGAGTGGATCTTCGGCGTCTCGGGCGTCGGGTTGCTGATATCGCTGTTCTTGCCTTGGTGGGGCTTGAGGGGCCCTTGGGGCAACCTCGGTCCCGGCGGTCCAACCGAGGCGGCGTACTTCGACAGCGGGGTTCAGAACAGCTCCGTCACGACGACATGGAACGCGTGGCAGGTCTTCTCGGTCGCCGACATCCTGCTGGCACTGCTCGGGTTGCTGGCGGTCGTCGTCTGGATCGTGGTCGCCCGCTGGACATCTCCCGGCTTCGGCCTGTCAGCCGAGGCGCTGCTGACCCTGCTGGCGATCGTGATGATGGTCGTCGTACTCGTCCAGATCCTCGGTACGCCGAGCACGCTCGAGGTACCGCCGCCGATCCCACACGCGACCCTCGAGATTGGCGCTTGGCTTGGCCTCGCCTCGACCTTCGGCATCCTCTTCGGCCTACTCGCCGCGATACGCGACGAGCGGCTCAGCAAGCCGGGCGAACCCGATCCCGGCAGTCTGCAGGCGGCGCTGG
>CAMLNW010000258.1 GCA_946481495.1 uncultured Actinomycetes bacterium | reverse complement strand
GATGCCCCGCACCCACTCGGCGAGGTCTCTGATCTCCATCGCGCAGACGTCGGCGATGTTGACGCCCGCGATCTTCGACGAGCGCGCCGCGTCGCTGAGCCGCGTGCCGTCGCAGTCCGGACAGGTGGTGAACGTCACCGCGCGGTCGACGAACGCCCCGACGTGCGGCTGCATCGCCTCGCGATCCTTCGACAGGAACGACTTCTGGATCGCCGGTATCAGCCCTGAGTAGGTCAGGTTTATCCCCTCGACCTTGATCTTGGTCGGCTCGCGGTAAAGCAGATCGTGGAGCTCGCGCTTGTTGAACTTCTTGATCGGCTTGTCCGGGTCGAAGTAGCCGCAGCCGCGGAAGATCCGGCCGTACCAGCCCTCCATGCTGTAGCCGGGGATCGTCAGCGCGCCCTCGTTGAGCGACTTGCTGTCGTCGTAGAGCGCGGTGAGGTCGAAGTCGGTGACCGCGCCGCGGCCCTCGCAGCGCGTGCACATGCCGCCGGTGCGGGTGAAGGTCGCCTTCTCGGTCTTGGTCTTGCCGCCCTTGTCGACGGTGATCGCACCGCTTGCCTTGACCGAGGCGACGTTGAACGAGAACGCCTGGGGCGAGCCGATGTGCGGCTTGCCGAGCCGGCTGAAGAGGATGCGCAGCATCGCGTTGGCATCGGTCGCGGTGCCGACCGTCGAGCGAGGGTCGGAGCCCATCCGCTCCTGGTCGACGAGGATCGCCGTCGTCAGACCGTCGAGCACGTCGACGTCGGGCCGCGCCAGCGTCGGCATCAGGCCCTGGAGAAATGCGCTGTAGGTCTCGTTGATCAGCCGCTGCGACTCGGCGGCGACAGTGCCGAACACCAGCGAGCTCTTGCCCGAGCCCGAGACGCCGGTGAACACCGTCAGCCGGCGCTTCGGCAGCTCGACGCTGACGTCCTTGAGGTTGTTCACGCGCGCGCCATGCACGCAGATCAGGTCATGGCTGTCGGCGGCGTGCGACGCGGCCGCCCGCGTCGCCGTCTTCGTGGTCATGCTCCTTGGGCCTCCATCTGTCGTTAGGCAGCGTCGCGGCGGCGGACGAGCGTCAGCCCATCGGCCATCCCGAGCAGCACCGAGTCGACACGGTCGTCGACCAAGATGCGGTCGTTGAGTCCGGCTACGACAAGAGCGCCTTCATCGTCATCGGCTGGATCGAGGATCCGGCCGCTCATCAAGACGTTGTCGATCGCGAGCACGCCTCCAGGGCGCAGGCGCGGGACGAGCTCGTCGTAGTAGGCCGGATAGGAGACCTTGTCGGCATCGAGGTAGGCGAGATCGAACGCCGGCTCGGGGGACAAAGCGCGCAGCGTGTCGAGCGCCGGGCCGAGCCGGATCTCGACGCGATCGCCGACGCCGGCTGCATCGACGTTGCGGCGGGCAACGTCGGCCCAACGCTGCTCGAGCTCACAACAGGTCAGCGAACCGCCCGGCACCAGACCACGCGCGATCCGGATCGCGCCGTAGCCGGTGAAGGTGCCGATCTCGATCGCCCGCTCCGCGCCAAGCATCCGCGCCAGCAGTTCGAGCAGCGCCGCCTGCTCGGGACTCGTCTGCATCACCGCCAGCCCACCGAGCGCCGCGGTCTCGCGCTCGACTTCGGTCAGCACCTCATCGCGACCGCCCGCGTGGGCGACGACGTAAGCGGCGAGCTCTTCGGTGATCGGGGTCGGCGCGAGCGACACGGCGCTCTACGCTAGCGCGCCCGCAGTTCAGCGAGCGTTCGCCACCGCCCACTCGAGTACGTCGTCGGCGATCGCCTCCCAACCCTTCTGGGCGGGCAGCAGATGCGCGTAGCCCTCGTACTGCTTGACCTCGGTGACCGTGTCGGACTTGTAGTGCTTGGCGTTCGACTGCTGGACCTTCGGCGGCATGATGTTGTCCTCCGAGGCGGAGACGAACAGCAGCGGCGCGCGGTCGTCGTTGCGGTAGTCGACCCAGGCGTCCTGGTGACCCGGCTTGACGTTGGCGAGCACGCCGCCCCAGACGATCCCGCCCGGCGCCGGGATCGCGTAACGCTCATAGGTCGTGGCAACCTCGTCCTCCGGAAATGTGTTGGTGAACGCGTAGCGCCACTGGTCAAGGTCGAAACCGACGGCGCGGTGGCGGTTGGCCGGGTTCTTCAGCACCGGAAAGGTCGCCTTCGCCTGCGAGAGCGGCACGACGCGCACGTGCTCGGTCGGCGCCGAGCAGAGCGCCACGCCGCAGGCGCCGCAGCCGTGGTCGAGCAGGATCTGCGTGATCGCGCCGCCGGCCGAGTGGCCGATCAGGATCGGCGGCTTCTCGAGCCCACCGATCAGCGTCTCGAGCGACACGACGATGTCGGCGATCGTCGCCCGCTCGATCGGCGTCGGGTCCTCGCGCAGCGCCTCGACCTCCACCTCGAAGCCGGGATAGGCAGGCGCCAGCACCTTGTAGCCCTTCGCCTCGTAATGGGTGATCCAGTGCTCCCAGGAGCGCGGCGTGACCCAGAGACCATGGATCAGGACGATCGTGTCCGGACCGTTCGCGTCGGGCGTCATGTGAAGTCCTTCCGTCGAGTTGCCGTCGTTACAGCCCCTCTCCCGCGGCCAGCATCCTCCACCCCGGGTTTACATGCAAGGCTCCCGGACCGACCGAACGCGAGGAGACGACTGATGGCCGACCTGGTGACCTACGAGCTCGACGGGCGCATCGCGACGATCGCGATGGACGACGGCAAGGCCAACGCGCTGTCGATCGACATGCTGAACGAGCTGCTTGGCGCGCTCGACCAGGCGGAGCGCGACGAGGCGGTCGTCGTGCTGACCGGCCGCGAGGGCCGCTTCTCGGCCGGCTTCGACCTCAAGGTGTTCACCGAGCAGCCGGAGCGAATCGTCGAGATGCTCCGCCTCGGAGCTGATTTCTCCGAGCGCATCCTCGGCTTCCCGACACCGGTCGTCATCGCCGCCAATGGCCACGCGATCGCCGCGGGGTCGTTCGCGCTGATGGCCGGCGATGTGCGGATCGGAACCGAGGGCGACTTCAAGATCGGCCTCAACGAGGTGCAGATCGGGCTGACGGTCCCGCTGTTCGTAATTGCCCTGGCCCGTCACCGTCTCCACCCCGCCCACTTCAGCGGTGCCGTCGTCAACGCGACGATGTACGACCCGCAGAGCGCGATCGCCGCCGGCTACCTCGACCGGGTCGTTCCGGCCGGCGACCTGCGCGCCGCAAGCCTCGAGGCCGCCGAAGCGCTCGCCGGACTCAACGCCGAGGCGCACAAGGCGACCAAGCTCCGCGTTCGCGGCGACGCCCTGAAGGAGCTCCGCGAGGGGATCGACAGCGAGTTCCCGGCCTAGGTCAGACCGGGAACTCGCGGCGCCGCGCTAAGAGCGCGGCTGCGGGACGATCCGCAGCCAGGGGCGCGGGGCGTCCCAGCCGTCGGGGTAGGTCTCCTTGGCCTGCTCGTCGGAGACCGAGCCGGCGATGATCACGTCGTCGCCGTCGTTCCACTGAGCCGGCGTAGCGACCTTGTGGTTGGCGGTCAGCTGCAGCGAGTCGATCACCCGCAGCACCTCGTCGAAGTTGCGGCCGGTCGTCATCGGGTAGACCAGGACGAGCTTGACCTTCTTGTCCGGGCCGATCACGAAGACGTTGCGGACCGTCTGGTTGTCG